>NZ_VRUV01000162.1:0-8580 GCF_008039455.1 Methylobacterium sp. WL116 | reverse complement strand
GGTCCGGGGTGAAGGGGGGCTGGAACGGCTGGCTGGGCGTCAGTGCGCCGGTAGCCTGCCGTCGGGGGTGTAGCGGTCGACAGCCGACGGAAGCTCCCGCGAGAGCCTGGACAGCAGTTCGTCGTGCGAGAGGCCGGTCTGGCGGGACAGGGCGTCCATGACGTCGGGACCGATGGCCTGCCGCAGCTGGGGCGGGGCGATCTCGTGGTTGGGGCCGTGATTCACCCACGAGTCCGCTGCCGCGCCGTGTCCGTTCTGACGGAAGCTATCGACCAACTGGCCCAGTCCCCCGCTGAGCACGTTGCCGACGCCGGCGCCGCCGAGCGCACCGCCGATGTTACCGAGAAGTCCCCCGAGGCCCGCTTGTCCGTGGGTGGACGCGGAACCGGAAGCCGCATGGCCGCCGAGCATCTCGGCGATCTTGTCCTTGTTCTGGAACCCGGCCACGGCGAGCAGGCCGAGCAAGGCGGTCATGGAGGGAAAGCCGTCACTCATCGCGTGTCTCCTGTGTCATGTATGCCGTTCACGGCGGCTAGGTGGCGGTGCCTAGCCGGTCGTCGGGTTGGTCGGGTTGTCGTCGGTCGGTCCGAGCTTCTCCGTCTCCGGACGGTCGTCAGTCGCAACCTCTTCCAGGGCCATGTCGGGGGGCGTTGTCTCACGCTCCGGCATGGGGTCCGTCGGAGTTTTCGCGGAAGAGTCGGCCGGCCCGTCGGCGGTAGCGTCGGGCTCCGCGAGGTTGAAGTCGTAGCCCTGCGAGCCGACCTCGGTTGCCTGGATCGTCAGGACCTTGCAGCCGTGGACCGAGGCGTGGGGACCGTGCACGACGCCGGCCGCGTGCGTCAGGTACGTTCCGGGCCCGAGGCTGCGACCCGCGTCCACGAGGTCTCCCTCCAGCACGTAGTGGGCTTCAGCCCCGTTCCTGTGGAAGTGAGCCGGGATCTCGGCGCCGGGCTTGATGTGGATGATGGTGCCGACCACGCCGCGAGAGGCGTCGACGTTGAGCAACTGGGCCTCGATACCATCCGGGGTCGCCCCCGGGAGCTTGATCCCCGAGGTTTCGATTTCGTCGGCTACCGCGACCAGCGAACCGTTGTTTTCCGTCATCATTGGGTTTGGTCCATTCCTGGCTCGGGGCGTAGGTACGCCATCAGGGTTGGCTGCCCTCGGCCTGTCGGGACCCGCGCCCATCGGGCGCCCCCCGGTACGAGGCGATGGCCGACCGGCACTCGGCCGAGACCTTTGTCATCTTGGCGCGGAAGCAGGCCTCGACGTGGTCTCCGTTCGGGTCGATGCCGGCGCAGAGCCGGAGGTAGTCGCCGGTGCAGGCCAACCGCAGCGCGTCCTCCGAAACGCCAAGGTCACGGGCCTCGACGTGCACGGTCGGCAAAACGACGAGCGCCGCCAGTGCGAGGATGCGACAGAAGAACATATCGATTATGTCCGATGACATGGGGGGACGTAGGAGCGGGACGGGGACGGCCGGCGGCCGCCCCCGGGACGAGGCTTAGACCGGCTTGTGCGGGACGGTGCCGGTGGTGGTGCCGGTCGTGCCGGTGCGCTCGACATTGCCGCGCTCGTCGGTGACCTCGACCTCGGTGTGGCGCACCTTGTCGGTCACGGTCTCGACGTGCTGGGTCGCGTCCTTGCGGATGCCGACCTCGCCGACGACGCGGGCCTCCTTCGAGACCACCGCTTGCTCGCGCATCTCAGTCGCCTCGATCACCTTGTCCTCGAACAGGGCCATGTCGCCCGGCGTCACGGCCCGGTCGACCACGCGGCGGTCGACGTGCACCGTCTCGTCACGCAGGGTGACGTTCTCGCTCACGGCCTTCTCGACGGCGTAGGAGCGCACCCTGACGCGGCCGCTGTCGACCATGCGCTTGCCGACGTTGAGGCGCTCCTCGACCACCGGGATGTACTCGGTACCCTGGGCCGTGCCGTGGGCGGCGACGGACTCGGTGTTCCCCGTCGCATGCAGACCGGTGGCGACGGTCGCAGTCGCCGGGGCGGAGGCCATCGCCGGCGCGCCGGTCGCCTGCCCGGTCCAACCCTCCTTGCGCCACGACGCCTCGCGCTCGTCCATGTCGACCGAACCGTGCTCTTCCATGATGTCGTAGGTCCGCTCGGCGTATCCGTCCTCGACGGTCGCGCTAAGCATGGTGCCGCCGCGGTGCAGGCCCTCGGCGTGGGCGTGGCGGTCGTCCTCCGGCATGAAGAACTCCTTCAGCGAGCCCCACATGCCACCCTCGTGCGTCGTGGCGGTGCCGGTACCGGCCTCGCTGCCGGACAGGATCCGGACCCCGACCTCGGGGATGCCGAGGGCGACGAGCTTCGCCTTGGCGGCGGTCGCCTCGGGGTAGGTGTCGTACATGGCGGTGATGGTCTGGGTCATGGTTCGATCTCCGATGGCAGTGCGTGGGGCAGAGCCGTGACGTGCCCCTCGGGGGACACGCGTTCGATCACGGCGTGCTGCCTGCGCAGCGTCACCGGCATCTCGACGTCTTCGCCCGCCGTGGTCTGGCGGACGTGCACCTCCTCCTTCAGGACGAGGCGCTTCTCGACGACGAGGATCTCTTCCAGGACCGGGATGATGGTCACCCCGTTCTCCTCGCGGACTGCCGGGGGCGCCTCGCCCACGGCCAGCGTCCGGTTGATCGGCACCCGGGTGACCCCGACCATGTCGCTGCGCAGGGTCTCGCGCAGGACCTGGTCGATGGTCTCGGTGCGGGTCGAGACCCGCACCCGTCCGGTCTCCACCGCCCGCTTGTCGATGCGGGCGGTCTCGGCGATGAGCGGGAGCGTTACGCTCTCGCCGACGGCGACCTCCGTCGCCGGCTTGACCTGCGTCCCGAGGAGACGCGGCTCGATGGCGGCGGGGTCGCTCACCATCAGACCCGACGCTGGGTCGTGGCGGCGGGGGCGGTGCGGGTGAGCACCGGGTCGACGGCGGCACCACGGCCGGCGAAGAAGGCCGACAGCGCACCGAGGATCAGCGCCAGGGCACCGTAAAGCGCGCCCTGAGAGCCGACGCGGGCGGCGGTGTCAGCCGCCTGCTTGGCCTGCTCCTTGGTCTGGGCGACTGTATCGTTGAACTGCTTGGTGTAGTCCGCGACCTGGGTCCGGGCCTGCTCGACCGGGATGTTCTGCGCTTTGGCCAAGGCCTGGGCAGCCTTCTCCTGGGCGTCCTTCTGCTGGGCGGCGTCACCGGTCACGGCGGCGCGCATGGCGCTGACGGCGGCGTTCTTGAGCGCCTCGGGATCGTTGCCGGTGCCGTTGCGGACCTTGCTCTCGATGTTCGAGAACGGGTTATCCATGCCGGGCAGCGAGGGACCTGCGGCCTGCGCCGCGGTTTTCACCGAGCCGCCGATCAGGTTGCCGGCGCCGCCCAGCGTGCTCGACACCGCGCTCGACGCGCCGCTGACGATGCCGCCGACGGCCGAGGACAGCAGGTACACGACGACGAGCGTCGAGACCGCCCAGGCGAGCAGCCCGTGGTAGGCGGTGGTAGTGTTGGCCGGCTTGCCCGAGAGGCGTCCGGCGAGCCAGCCGCCAGCGGTGGCGGCGAGGATGCCGGAGATCACGAACCAGATCCCTGCGCCCGACGACAGGCTGCCCGCGGTCGGGGTGCCGTTGCCGGCGGGGTCGACGGTCGACAGCCCGATGCCGAGGCCGACCATGTTGAGGATGACCTGGGCGACGAGCGAGATCACCGCGCCGGCGATCACCGCGCCCCAGGAGACGGAGTGCAGCGCCATCGTGCGCATGTCCTCGGCCGGGGTGGCGAGGCTCGTGGTCGGTAGGTCGCGGTCGTAGGCCGGACGGGTGGTATCGGGTGACAAGGCCATCGTGGGAACTCTTTCGTCGGGAGTGGTCGGATCGGTCTTCGGCCAAGGGTCGGCGGAAGGGGTGCGTCGGGTCAGAGGACCCGGCGGCGGCCGGCCAGGGCGTGGTAGAGCCACAGCACGATCACGGCGCCGACGACGGCGACGAGCAGGCTGTAGAGGTTCACCCCGGAGACGCCGGGCTGGCCGAACTGGTTGAAGAGGAAGCCGCCGACGACGGCGCCGACCACGCCGAGCAGGATGTCGACGAGTAGGCCCTGGCCGCTGTTGTTGACGATCTTGCTACCGATGAAGCCGGCGATCAGGCCGAGGACGATCCAGGCGAGGATGGACATGGTCGGGCTCCGGGCATGCGTGGTCGGTCGGTGCCGAAGCCACGCGGAAGGGGATGGGATGTGGGCTTAGGTCGGGCGTCGCGGTCGCGGCGCGACGGTTGCTCACCGTTGCACCGGCCTATGGTGGTCCGCTCGGCGGACGGTCCCGATACGCGACAAGCGTCTCGTGACTACGATGTTCCGTCGATTAACATGCTCTCGGTGAAATCCGACCGATGGAAGACTTTCATCGTCCGAGCGGGAAAGCGCATCGTTCAGTCGGAAGCAGTCTTCGGTTTGCGGATCTTTCGTCTTTTCGGTTCCGGTATCGTCGGACCGAGCGTGGGTTCGGACCCCGGATCACCGGTAAGCTTTCTCAGTGCGTCCCGCACCGAGGCTTTGACCTGTTCGAGCGTCGGGTTGGGTTCCTCAGCCATTCGGTCCCCAATCGACGCCCTGGTGCGTCGTTGGGTAAGATGGCGTGTGTGCAGGCTTGAACAAATCGTCGAAACGTACCGGTCCGAGTGTTTTATGTACTGGTCAGGCCGCCGGGAAGCCGTGGTCGCGCCCCCAGCCAACGGCCTGGGTGCGGCGGTTGACGCCGATCTTGCGGTAGAGCGCGGCGGCGTGGTTGCGCACCGTGCTGCCGGACAGGCTCAGCGCCTGGCCGATGGCCTTGTCGCTGTCCCCCCGGCAGATCAGGTCGAGCACCTGACGCTCGCGGGCAGTGAGGTCCGGCATCGCGGACTTCCCTGCCTCGCCGGGATTGCGCAGGACCGCGAGCTTCTCGACCAGGCCGCGGCTGAACCAGGAGGCGTCGGTCATCACCGTCTCGATGGCCGAGTACAGCTCGCGCTCGGATCGCTTGCGTTCGGTGATGTCCTGCAGGACCGCCAGGATTGCATCCTCGCCGTTGATGACGATGCGCTCGGCCGAGACCAGGCAGTCGAGGGACGCACCGCTTCCGTCGCGCACGCAGGTCTCGACGCCGAGCGCCGACCCTTCGCTCGCCAGGGTCAAGTCGAAGCGTTCGCGCGCGGCGTCGTCGACCCAAAGCCCGGTTTCCGCAACCGTCCGCCCCATGGTCTCCTTCTCGCCGCGCCCGAACACCCGGACGAAAGCCTCGTTGACGGCGGTCACGGTGTGGTCGCACGCCCGGGTCAGCACGGTCGGGACCGGGGTGAGCCTGAACGCCTTGGCGAAGCGCTCCTCGCTGTGGCGCAGCGCGGTCTCCGCCGTGCGGCGCGGTTCGAGATCGGCGAAGGTGAACAGCATGCAGGCGACGTCGCCCATCTCGATGGGCTGGCCCGCGACGATGACCGCATGGGTCCCGCCGTCGGGTCGCTTCAGGTATGCCTCCCGGTGCGGGATAGGCTCGCCGGCGTTGAGGTGTTCGAGCGCCTTCTCCCGTCCGTGCGCATCGGCGAGGAGATCGACCTCGTACACGCTTCGCCCGAGGACCTTGTCGCGCCCGTAACCGGTGATTTCCAGGAACCCGGCGTTCACGCGGACCAGGCGCAGGTCGGACAGGCGTACGATCACGGCTGGAGCCGGGTTAGCGTTGAACGCGCTCTCGAAGCGCTCCTCGGCCTCGAACTGCGCCGAGATGTCCTTGATGATCAACGCGAGGAAGGTCGGGCGGCCCCCGGCGTCGGTGACGACGAGGCTGCGCAGGGAATGGACAAAGTCGACGCCCGGACGGTCGGCATGCCGGACCTCGACCACGACGTCCCGGAAGGTCTCGCCGTCGACGACGCGTTCGATGGGATAGCGACCCGGCGCCTGGTTGTTGCGGTAGCGCAGGCTGAAGCGTGCCCGGTAGACATCCACCGTGGAACCTAGGTCGTCGAGGCTCGCGACGCCGTGCATCGCCAGGGCCGCATCGTTGGCCCATGCGATGCGTTGGTCCGGCTCGACGAGGATCACGCCCTCGCTCATCCCGGCAACGAGTTGACGGAGCTCGGAGCGGTTGGCGTCCGTCGCGACAGGTCCCTGCTCACGGCCGTGGCCGCCCTCCGTCCGTACCGTCGACGGTTCGGGATCGCGACCGGGCGGGCGTCGGACCTTACGCGACGATGCCGAAGGGGTGGCCTTGGCCTTCATGATCGCCCCCCGGGGATGACCTCGCGTACGACGACTTCGGGCCAAGATCGGGAGCGTAACACGCCGGATGGGAGGTGTCCCGACCCAGGCACCGAACGATCGCCCGCGAGGGATACGGGATTCCCGGGACCAATCGCCCCGGGCGACGTTATCGGGCGGTGCGCCGTACGGAACGGGCGTGCCGAGGGATGCCGTATGCCGAGCGATGACGCCGTAGTCCTGCGCCCGCCCGCCCAGGTGCCGCCGCCGTTGGTGCCGGGCCTTCGCGGCCTGCTCACGCTGGCCGTCGGCGTGGTGCTGATCGCCGCGCTGTACTTCGGGCGCGAGGTGTTCATCCCCCTCGTCCTGGCTGTGCTCCTCAGCTTCGTCCTCGCCCCGGTGGTCAACCTGCTCCGGCGGATCAAGCTCGGGCGCGTCCCCTCCGTCATAGTAGCGGTGCTGCTGGCGCTGGGCGTCATCGGCGGCATCGGCGCGCTCATCGGCACGCAGGTGGCGGGGCTCGCCGGCAACCTGCCTCAGTACCAAGCCACGGTCTCGAAGAAGTTCGCGGGGCTGCAGCAGGGCTGGCTCGGCGAGGCCAACAGGGTCATCCAGAAATTCAGCCACGAGGTCCACGACGCGACGCAGAAGGCGGACGCGTCGGGAACCACGGCCGCGACGGGGGCCGCAGGCGATACGCCCAAGGCGCAGTTGGTCCGCGTCCAGGACCCGGAGATCTCCCCCCTCGCACTCGCCGAGAAGGTGCTCGGTCCGATCTTCGAGCCGCTGACCACGGTCGGCATCGTGCTGGTCGTCGTAGTGTTCCTGCTGCTGCAGCGCGAGGACCTGCGCAACCGCATGATCCGCCTGTTCGGATCGAGCGATCTGCACCGCACGACGGTGGCGATGGACGACGCCGCCGGTCGCCTCGGGACCTACTTCCTCGCCCAGCTCGGCATGAATGCCGCCTTCGGCATCATCGTCGGCGTCGGCCTGTGGTTCATCGGCGTGCCCAACCCGCTCCTGTGGGGGGTATTCTCGGCGCTGATGCGCTTCGTGCCCTACATCGGCGCCTTCATCTCCGGTATCCTGCCCGTTGCCCTGGCCGCCGCGGTGGACCCGGGTTGGAGCATGGTCATCGCCACCGCCGCCCTGTTCCTGATTGCCGAACCGATCTTCGGGCAGGTCATCGAGCCGCTTCTCTACGGCCACTCCACCGGTCTCTCGCCGTTCGCCGTGATCGTCTCGACCCTGTTCTGGGGCTTCCTGTGGGGTCCCATCGGCCTGATCTTGGCGACCCCGTTCACCGTCTGCCTCGTCGTTCTCGGGCGCCACGTCGACAGCCTGGAGTTCCTCGATATCCTGCTCGGCGACCGGCCGCCGCTGACCCCGGTGGAGAACTTCTACCAGCGCATGCTGGCGGGCGACCCGGACGAGGCGCGCGACCTCGGCGAGGCCATGCTGAAGGAGCGCTCACTGTCGTCGTACTACGACGAAGTCGCGCTAAAGGGCCTGCAGCTTGCCGCCAACGACTACGCCCGCGGCGTGGTCACACCGGCGCAACTGGAGAACATCCGGGCGTCGGCGCGGTCCCTGGTCGACGACTTCGAGGACCATCCCGACGTCGAGCCCGCCGGTAAGGATGCGACGGTCAACCCGAATGACACCCCGTCGCTCGCCGAGCGCGCGCATCCGAAGACCGAGGCCGTCCCCGGCCAGGCCGCCGCCCGGGACGATCTGCCCGAGGCGTGGCGCGGCAAGGCACCGGTACTATGCCTTGCCGGGCGAGGCCCCCTAGACGAGGCCTCCTCGGCGATGTTGGCGCAACTCCTGCGCAAGCATGGGCTCGGGGCCCGCGTCACCGCCTACCAATCCGCTTCGCGCGAGGGCATCCGCGACCTCGATCTGTCCGGCGTGGCGATGGTCTGCATCTCCTACCTCGATATCACCGGCAACCCGTCGCACCTGCGCTACCTGCTCGAACGCCTCAAGCGGCGGGCCCCTGGCGTCCCGGTGCTCGTGGGGCTCTGGCCCGTGGGCGAGGGGGTGCTTACCGATGCCGCGCTCGGCCGGCAGGTCGGGGCCGACGCTTACGTGTCGTCGTTGCGCGGGGCGGTCGAGGCCTGCTTGAAGGCTGCGGGCGGCGTGGACGAGGAGAGGACGGCTGCCTAGTGATCCAAATCTGATGCTTGTACCCACCTGCGAAGTCCGCAGCGGGTGGAGGCTGTGTGAGAACGCGTTTGCGGACTGGACGGACCCGACAGCGCAAGGCCCAAAGGGTCCGGGCTTTCATCCTCGGATGGCTGCGATGAGTGGGCCGGCACCGAGGATCGCGATCACTC
>NZ_VRUV01000161.1:0-8592 GCF_008039455.1 Methylobacterium sp. WL116 | reverse complement strand
GGGATCGGGCTCGCGCGGTTCGCCTATACGCCGCTGCTTCCGGCGATCATCGACGGCGGCTGGTTCGAGGCCTCGACCGCGGCCTATCTCGGGGCGGCCAGCACCATCAGCGCGCCTCCAGCAAAGCCCGACGCGAAGCGCCAGGCGAAGAACCACGCGACGTTCAGCGGGTAGGCGCAGGCGAAGAACGCCGCGGTCGCCACCACCATCATCGCGCGGAGCACCACGGGAACGCGGGTGCGGGCGGCGAGCGGCCGCCCGAGCAGGGCGCCGGCGAGATAACCCGCAAGGTTGGCCGCCCCGAGATAGGCCGCGGTCGAGGCCTCGAACCAGCCGCCGTCGATGATCGCCGGAAGCAGCGGCGTATAGGCGAACCGCGCGAGCCCGATCCCGATCAGGCTGGCGCAGGAGGCCGAGGCGACCGCGCGCCGGGCCGTCCGTCTGTCGTCGGCGCCGGCGCGATCGCCGTACGGAATCGGTCGAGGCCGGGCAGGCGTCGGCAAGGCCATGGGACGAGGTTCCCGCCGTTCGGTCCGAGAGTGCAGGGCGACGACGTGAAAGCGGGCCTGGCGACAGGAACGGTCCTACGCCGTGGCGAATTCGAGGCGCACGCCGCCCGGCATCGTGCCGATGAAGTGGTGCGTCTCGGACCCCTCCCGCATCGGACCGGGCGCGAACTCGATCGTCGTCCCCGGATGGCCGCGCACCCGGTCGTAGGCGGCGGCGAGCGCCGCGCGGTCGGCGACCTTGAGGGCGAGGTGATGCAGCCCGACGTTGGCGCGGCGGTCGAACGGCACCGCGGCCTCCGGATCGGCGATCCGCCACAGCGTCACGAGGATCGCGCCGTCGGAGACGAACACGGCGGGGTAGGACGGCACGCCGCCGGCGACGCGCCAGCCGAGCGCGTCGACGAAGAAGCGCTCGGCGGCGTCGAGGTCCGGCACGGCGAGGCCGACATGATGCACGCCACAGGTCGACGGCTCGGTCATGCGGAGGCTCCCTTGAGGCGCGCCAGCTCGGCGCGCAGGTTCGCGTTCTCGATGAGCAGCGGCCCGAGCTCGGCCTCGATCTCGGCGCGCGTGAAGCGCGGCGCGATGAATTGCGGGCAGTTCCAGTCGAAGCCGACCACGTCGATCACGAACGCGGCCACGGCCGGCGGCGCCGCGGGATGCGAGACCCGCGCGACGAGATCAGGATCCTCGGCCGCCGCGACGATGCGCGCGTGGCCGATGAGCTTGAGCCGGCGTTGGGCCGGATAGTCCATCGCGAACAGGGCCACCCGGCCGCGCTCGATCACGTTGCCCTGCGAGATGTACTGCCGGTTGCCGGGATAGTCGGCGAATCCGATCCGGTTCTCGCCCAACGACCGGACGAAGCCGGCCGCCCCCCCGCGATGCTGGATGTAGGGCCAGCCCTCGGGGCCGACGCTCGCCAGGTAGACGCTGTCGCGCGCCTGCAGGAAGGCGTGCTCGCGCTCGGTCAGCGCATCGCGCCCGTCGGCGGACGCGGCCTCCCGCCTGGCGTAGCTGGCGCGGGAGCCGGCGCGCGCCTGGAGCGTGCGCGCCGTCTCGCCGAACAGGTGGTGGAAGTAGGTACCGGGCATGCCGGAGAGGTAGCGGCTTCACGCGGCGGCGATAATCCATCACCTTCGCAGTTCAGAATTTCGTTTTCGGGAATGATCGCGTGGACCGCTTCGCGGCGCTGACCACCTTTGTCGCGGTGGCCGAGCGGGGCGGCTTCAAGGCCGCCTCCCGCCACCTCGGCCACTCGCCGCCTGCGGTGACGCGGACCATCGCCGCCCTCGAGCGGCATCTCGGCGTGCCGCTGTTCCGGCGCTCGACCCGCAGCGTGGCGCTGACCGAGGAGGGCGCCGCCCTCCTGGATCGCGCCCGCGAGATCCTGATGCGGCTGCAGGATGCCGAGCACGTCGTGATGGGGCGCCAGGCGGCGCCGCACGGCGAGCTGCAGATCACGGCGCCGGTCGTCTTCGGCCGCCTGCACGTCCTCCCCGTGGTGGCGGACCTGCTCGCCCGGCACCGGCCGGTGTCGGCGCGGCTGATGCTGCTCGACCGGAACATCCGGCTGGTCGAGGAGGGGATCGACGTGGCGGTCCGCATCGGCGAGCCGCGCGACAGCCGTCTCAGGTCGGTCGCCCTCGGCACGGTGCGGCAGGTCATCGTCGCGAGCCCGGCCTACTGCGCCGCGCGCGGGCGGCCGGCCGACCCGAAGGCGCTCGCCGAGCACGACATCATCGCCGGCGACAACGTCCGAACCGGCTCCCACTGGCGCTTCGGCCCGCGGTCGCAGGGCGTCGCCGTCGCGCCGCGGCTGACCGTGACCTCGATCGATGCCCAGCTGGCCGCCGCCGCGGCCGGGCTCGGGCTCGCGAACGTCCTCAGCTACCAGGCGGCCGAGGGCCTCGCCGCGGGCCGATTGTGCAGCGTGCTCGACGCGCACGCGCCGCCGCCCGTGCCGATCCACCTGCTGTTCGACGCCAGCCGCGCGCACCTGCCGAGCGTCCGCCTGTTCATCGAGGCCATGCGCGCCCGCGCGCGGAGCGGCGCCTGGGAGTGAGTCCGGAGGCCGCCCGGACCGCGTCGTCCGACGTTTGAAGTCTTTGAAATGACCGCGGGACCGTGGCTCGAACCCGCCCCGAGGAATCAGGGCCCCGCAAAGCGCGTCGAAGACCTGAAGCAGCCGGCCTGCGCGAGCCCCGTCCTCCGGAAGTGGACGCGGCAGTGCTGCCAGGTTGCGTTCATCACCTGGGCCACCGATGCCTTGATGCCCTCGTAGGCGTCCGAGATCACCAGCTTGACCGCGCGCAGCCCCCGCCGGGCGAGCTTGCGGAAGGCTGTCCCGAACATCTCGGCCTCGGAGGGGCCGACATCCATGCCGCGCACCTCGCGCCGGCCGTCGGTGCTCACGATCACCGCCGCCGAGGCGATCAAGAAAGCCGGGAAGCACGAGCCCCTCCGCAGCTTCGGGATGCGCAGTTCGACGGTCCCGGCCCGCGTCTGCCAGTCCCGGTCACGATAGCCGCTGCGCTGGACCAGCCGCACACCCCCGATGGTTCCGAGTGCCCTGGTCGGCAGGGATCCTGGGCGATCTTTGCGCCGCCGGCGTGCGGCCGTCCCCGCTCGCCATCCTGTGCGAGGCGACCGATGACGGACCGACCGATGCGGACCGTGAGCATCCTGGTCGACGAACTCGCTGCCGGCCCTGGGCTCGATCACGTCGCATGACGACCGGCGCCATCGAGAGGAAGGCAGGGACGACGGCCCTGACTCCGAATCGGAAGTCAGGGCCCGGAGCTTATCGCAGCGTCGGCGACTCACCGGTCTTGAGATGACGCTCGTCCCCCTCCGGTCCGCCGAGCGACACGTGCGAGTTCAGTCGATCGAGGTGCTCGAAGACGTGCTCGAAGGCATTCGTCACCGCCTGCTCGAAGGAGCCGTCGCCTTTGCCCTGCGCGGCCTTCAGAGCGCTGAGCAGTTCTTGATGCTTGTGGGTGTCGCTCGACATGCTGCTCTCCCGCCGGACCTCATGCCGGCAGGAAGGCCAAGCCCTGCAGATGATCGCGGTTCCCCGTCACGGTGCACGACCAAGCCGTCGCCGACCTCATCAAGCGAGACCCTCGACCACAGCAAGAGAGGAGTAGGCGCAGAAGGCTGGGACCGTGGGGAGGAAGAACCGCGATCGGGGTCATCCGGAGTCCGTGCGCGCGCCGGGATCGAGGTTCCGGCCAGCCCTCGATGTCGGGTCCGCATCCCGATCCCCTTCTGAGATCGTGGATTGGAGGGCCGAGAAATGGCTCAGGACACCGCTCGAAGACCAACGCCTCGTATCGGGAAGGACCGCGGTGCTCCGTCGCCGCATCGAGGCCGCGAGCATCGATCCTGACTTGGTCGATCCGCGGGAAATTCCGCCCGGCATCGCGATCGACAAGTCCGCCACGGCCTTCCATGAAGAACCTGGGCCAGAGCGCATCCCTGGCAGCATGGTGCTCAACCATATCACCACGCCGTGGGATCAAACACCTAGTCTGCGACGACCACCCTCAATGATCCGAGGCTGAGTTCTTCCGCCATGTCGCCCAGGACGGCGCGGACGCTGATGAGGCCCGTGCTCAAGATCTCGAAAGGCGAGAGGATCAGGCTCGCCGACGCCACGATATATCGCGGCGCCGTGCTGCCGGATTCGAGCGCGGAGACGAGCTTCCGCTGCTCGGCGATGGGCGGCGTCTCCACCGGCTCCTCGATGATCGGATCCTCGAGGCCGGGCACGTAGCAGCGTAGCAGGACGGAGGAGAGCGGGTGCTCGGCCGACGAGATCACATGCGTATGGATGCAGAACTTCGGCAGGATGAACGGCATGTCCGGAGAGGCGAACATGACCGAATTGTAGCACCCGATGAAGCTCAGCTTTCTGATCGGCCCCCAGGCGGTGGTCCAAGGGTGGAGTTAGTGCGCGGTAGGCCGTTCTGCCACGGGTAGCTTGGCCGGCGGAGCTGGTCGGGCGAGCGCAGCCGGCCAAGCGGAGAACGCTGGCACGAACACCTCCGGTGCCGGGGGCCGGTATCCCAGCGAGGCATGTGGGCGCACAGTGTTGTAGTGACGCCTCCAGCTTTCGATCACGATCTGCGCCTCCTTGAGTGTGTAGAAGATCTCACCATTCAGGAGTTCGTCACGCAGACGCGCGTTGAAGCTCTCGACGTACCCATTCTCCCAGGGTGAGCCTGGCGTGATGTAAGCGGTTTTGCTGCCGACCGCGGTGATCCAGGCTTGCACAGCCTTCGCGACGAACTCAGGCCCATGATCCGAACGAATATGGCCCGGTACGCCACGCAGGATGAACAGGTCCGAGAGCACGTCGATAACGTCGATCCCCTTGAGCTTGCGTGCGACCCGGATCGCCAGGCATTCGTGCGTGAACTCGCTGCGCGGTCCTTCGGTTCATCGACCACGTTGAGCATCCGGATCTTGCGCCCATCGTGCGTGCAGGCCTCGACGAAGTCGTACGACCATACGTGATTGCGGTGTTCCGGGCGAAGACGAACACAGGAGCCGTCGTTGTCCCAGATCCGCCCCCGCTTGGGCTGCTTGGCCGGCACCTTCAGCCCCTCACGCCGCCAGATCCGCTCGACGCGCTTGTCGTTGACCGACCACCCAGCCGCCTTCAGCAACGCGCTGATCTTGCGGTAGCCGTAGCGCCCGTACTTCTCGGCCAATGCCACAAGATCGGCCGTCAGCGCCTCTTCGTCGTCCCGGCCCCGCGGTACCTTGCGCTGCGTCGAGCGATGCTGTCCGAGCGCCCGACAGGCGCGGCGCTCGAAGACGGTCATCGTCCGCATAATGTGCTCGACACAGGCGCGCCGGCGCGCGGGGCTCAAAAGTTTCCCCGGGACGCCTCCTGCAGGATCAGCTTGTCGAGGGTGAGATCCGCAATCGCCTTTCGAAGCCGCTGGTTCTCGGTCTCCAGGTCCTTCAACCGACGAACCTGATCCGACTTCAGGCCGCCAAACTCACGCCGCCACCGGTAGTATGTCACTGAGCTCACGCCGAGCGCGCGGATTGCATCGGCCACGCTCTGGCCCTGTGAAATCAGCACATCCGCCTGCCGCAACTTGGCGACGATCTCCTCGGGCTTCGGGTGCTTTGCCATCTCGTCCGTCCTCCAGGCTCAAAAGCCATACTAAAGGGCGGACCACTTCAATGGGGGCTGATCACGTGCGCCCGCATGCATCGCTGAAATACCAGCCGCCGGCACCGGAGGTGTTCGTGCCAGCCTTCTCCGCTTGGCCGGCTGCGCTCGCCCGACCAGCTCCGCCGGCCAAGCTACTCGTGGCGGAGCGGCCCACCGTGCACTAACTTCACCCTTGGACCACCTCGCGGGGGCCGATCAACCCGCGTTTCGACGACGATGGCGGAACGTGCCCTGTGCCCGAGTTGCCTGATCCAAGGCAGTTACTGATTTGGCGTGCGCTCCTGTCGAAGAGGTAAGCGGATCTCGAAGGCACCGAAGGAGCAGTTTCGAAAACTCGATCCGCTCCACCACATGCTAGAACAACACATATCCGGTCCTACGACTTCGTCGAGCATCGTACGCACAGGGGTCGCAAGCAGCGAACGCTGAACGTGGTGGCGGCCCCAAGGATCGTGCAGCGCGCTGACCCGCAAGCGCTCGCTCAACCGGATCACTCGCAAGCTCCAGGCGGTAGACGTGATCGACGCGCTCTCGGACTTGTTCGGTTTAGATTGGGCACCCCATCAAATCCGCCCGGGCAACGGGCTGGAATTGATCGACAAACGGTCCAGAACTGGATCGCAGCGGTCGGCTCGCGGGCAGCCTGCATCAAGTCGGGCGGTCCCTGGGAAAACGGCTATTGCGAAAGCTTCAACGCGAAGCTCCGCGACGAACGCCTGAACGGCGAGGTGATCTTCGCCACAGCGTCGCGACCGACCTGCGCGAGCTCGGAAATACGGATCGGGAGATCGCCGATATCTTGGGCCAACGCACGGCCTACGCGACGCCGACGTACCACCGACATGAAACGGTCGAACGCACGCGTGATCGGCGATCTGCACGGGGAAGACCGTTCCGAAGAAAAGTCAAACCTGCCGCCGTAAGCACTCGTCGTTGAAGCTAAGTCGTTGAAAATTCATTGGCTGGGGGACCTGGATTCGAACCAGGACCAGAGGAGTCAGAGTCCACCGTTCTACCGTTAAACTATCCCCCACCGAAGGGACGGGTACCGCTCGCGATCCGGGCACGGCTGGAAGCCGGTGACCGCTCGGAAGGGGTCCGTCGTTCGGGAGCGCTTCCGTTAAGGGGAAAGCGCGGATCGGTCAACAGGCTTTGCCCGCGCCGGCGCATTTCCGGGCCGGCCCGGTGCTTCCGGAACGCCCGGGCGCATCGGCCGGAGCATGGTCCCCGCGCAGGCCGCGACGGACGCCGCCTGGCCGACCCTCGCCGCGGCGGCGGGGGTTCGCGCCGTAAAACCCACAACCCTTTGGATTTGTAGGCCGGACCTTGCGTCCTGCGTTGCGTTCGCGTGCACGTTCGACAATATTCCAGCGCTCGGGCAGGGGCCCGAGACTTCGGGCCGCAGAACCCGCGACGGTGCCTCAAGGCACCGCGACACAAAAAACGCCCAGATCGGGACACGGAGGAAACAGCCATGACACTGACGACGCGCGCGTTCGTTGGCGCCCTGCTCGGCGCGACGGCACTGGCCACGCTCGGCGCCCTGCCGTCCCAGGCCGCGGACCCGATCAAGATCGGCGTCACCGGCCCCTATACCGGCGGCTCCTCCGCCATGGGGGTGTCGATGCGCGACGGCGCACGGCTGGCGGCCGCCGAGATCAACAAGGCCGGCGGCGTGCTCGGGCGTCAGATCCAGCTCGTCGAGCGCGACGACGAGGCCAAGAACGAGGTCGGCGCCCAGGTGGCGCAGGAGCTCATCAGCAAGGAGAAGGTCGTCGCGACGCTGGGCTTCATCAACACCGGCGTGGCATTGGCCGCGCAGCGCTTCTACCAGGAAGCCGAGATCCCGGTGTTCAACAACGTCGCCACCGGCACCGTCATCACCAACCAGTTCAAGGCGCCGGACTACGACAGCAACTACGTCTTCCGGAACTCGGCCTACGACGTGCTGCAGGCCGGCATGATGGTCGACGAGGCCGTCGCGCAGGGCCACAAGAAGATCGCCATCCTCGCCGACTCGACCAATTACGGCCAGCTCGGCCGCGAGGACATCGAGAAGTACCTCGGCACCAAGGGCGTGAAGCCGGTGGTGGTCGAGAAGTTCAACATCAAGGACGTCGACATGACGGCCCAGCTGCTGAAGGCCCAGCAGGCCGGCGCCGACGTGATCCTGGCCTACGGCATCGGGCCGGAGCTGGCGCAGATCGCCAACGGCATGGCCAAGCTCGGCTGGAAGGTGCCGATGATCACCTCGTGGCCGGCCTCGATGCAGAGCTTCATCGACATCGCCGGCGCCAACGGCAACGGCGTGGTGATGCCGCAGACCTTCATCGAGGACAAGACGCTGCCGAAGCGCAAGGCCTTCCTCGAGGACTACTACAAGACCTACGGCGTGACCAAGATCCCGACCCCGGTCGCCGGCGCGCAGGGCTACGACTCGGTGTTCCTGATCGCCGCCGCGATCAAGCAGGCCGGCTCGACCGACGGACCGAAGATCCGCGAGGCGCTCGAGAACCTCAAGGAGAAGGTCGAGGGCGTGGTGACGACCTACGACAAGCCGTTCACCGCCGCCGACCACAACGCGATCTCGCGCAACATGGTCGTGTTCGGGAAGGTGCAGGACGGCAAGATCGTCTACGCCAAGGACACGGACGCTAAGAACGCCGGCGTGGTGCGCGTCAAGGAAAAGACCTCCAACTGACGATTTTCGTCGGTCGGGCGGGATGATCCACCGCTGCCGGAACGCTTATCGAGCGTCCGGCGGCGCGCGAGGTCCCGCAACCGCCCGCGTGCCGGGGCGGCACGGCCGGCCCGACGCCGGACGCGACGAGCTGCAGGAAGATGGTCATCGTGTCACCGGCGCCCGTGCGTGAGGGTTTGGTCGTTCAT
>NZ_VRUV01000160.1:0-8662 GCF_008039455.1 Methylobacterium sp. WL116 | reverse complement strand
TTTTTTTTACTTATACGGCCACCCCCGCGTTCACCACACTGCATCTCGTCGGCAGCGTCTGTTGTGTATATTAGAGGGGCGCCTCGACGAGATCCTCGCCGGCGGCGTCGCCGTCATCGAGGCCGGGCCGATCCTCGGAGCCGGACGCCTGGGGCGCTACGCGATCTGGTCCGACAGCACGGCCGAAACCTTCCTCACCGCGGTCACCGATCACGCCGACCCGCGGCTCGGCCAGCTGGTCGACCATCCCCTGTGCCGGGAGTTGCGGGGCTACGGAAAGGGTTCGATCCCGCTGGAGAAGGCCGGGGCCCTGATGGTCCTGATCGGCGAGATCCTCCACAAGGCGATCCTGGATGCCGGGGGGCTGGTCCTCGTCGATCATGAGGCGACGAGCGCCCACCGCGACGCGGACGGGCTGTGGCACACGAAAACCTGCAGCAGGACGATGGGCACGACCTTCGAGGTCGTGTCGGACACGCTGCTCCTCGCCACCGGCGGCGCACAGGATCCGGCGCGGCTGCTCGAGGAGCCGGTCGCGGGCCGGCCGCTCCTGCCGACATTCGCCGGCAAGATCCTGCAATCCGACGATGTCCTGCGACAGGGCGGCACGGAGCGCCTCGCTCGCTTCCTGCTGGGCCGCACCGAGCCGCGCATCGCGATCGTCGGCGGCAGCACGAGCGCGGTCGCAACGGCGGTGCTGCTCCTGAGAACCCTGCCCGAGGAGACGAAGCGGCCCGGCAGCATCCAGATCCTGCATCGGCGCCCGCTGCGGATCTTCTATCCGTCCTCCGAGGCGGCTCTGGCCGACGGCTATACGGAGTTCGAGCCTCGCGACATCTGCCCGGTGAGCGGCTTCGTCTTCCGGTTCGCCGGATTCCGGACCGAATCCCGTGACCTGATCATGAACGTCAGACGCATCGGCGGGCGGCCGGGGGACCCGCGTGTCGTTCCGATGCTCATCGACGGCGCGGATCCGGCCCCCGCGCATCGCCTTCTCGAGGAGGCCGACGTCATCGTCGCGGCGCTGGGCTATCGACCGAGGCTGCTGCCACTGTTCGATTCGAGCGGTGCACCGATCCGCCTGACGGGAAACACGTCCCCCCGTCCCGCCGTGGATGGTGCCTGTTGGGTTCTCGACGCGAAGGGCCGGCCGGTCGCCGGCGTGTTCGGGATCGGTCTCGCCGCCGGCTTCAGGCCGGCCGGTGCCCTCGGTGGCGAACCGAGCTTCGTCGGTCAGGCAAACGGGCTGTGGCTCTGGCAGACGGCCGTCGGCTCGATGCTGCTGGACAATCTGCTGACCGCCGCGCGCGAAGACGTCGCGCCCCCATCGCCGTTCGCGCTCGACCTTCACGTGCTGGAGCAGGCGGCGGGGATCGGTGCGGCGCCCGACCTGAGACCGGCCGCCGCGGCGCGGTGAGGCCTGGGTCGCTTCGGGCACGTCCCGGCGGAGCGTCGGATGTTTCGGATCGTGATCGCGTCCCCGGCGGGGCGCGGTCGAGCAGGAGGAGTGGGTCGCCATGAAGGGCATCGTCCTCGCCGGAGGGTCCGGGACCCGGCTTCACCCGGCGACGCTGGCCATCAACAAGCAGCTGCTCCCGATCTACGACAAGCCGATGATCTACTATCCGATCTCGGTGCTGATGCTGGCGGGCATCCGCGAGATCCTGATCATCTCCGCGCCCGAGCACCTCGGCAGCTATCAGCAGCTGCTCGGCACCGGCGAGCAGTTCGGCCTGCGCTTCTCCTATGCGGTGCAGCCCAAGCCCGAGGGGCTGGCCCAGGCCTTCATCATCGGGCGCGAATTCGTCGGAACCGACCCGGTCGCCCTGGTGCTGGGCGACAACCTGTTCTTCGGGGCCGGCCTCAAGAACCTGCTCGTCCGCGCGGCGATGCGCGAGCGCGGGGCGACCGTCTTCGCCTATCACGTCGACGGCCCCGAGGCCTACGGCGTCGTCACCCTGGACGGGCGCGGCCGGCCGCAAAAGCTCGTCGAGAAGCCGATCCGGCCCGAGAGCCACTGGGCCGTGACCGGGCTCTATCTCTACGACAACCGGGTGCTCGACATCGCAGCGGCGACGAGGCCTTCGGCCCGGGGCGAGCTGGAGATCACCAGCGTGAACCAGGTCTACCTGGAACGCGGCGACCTGCACGTGGAGCTGCTGCGGCGCGGCTATGCCTGGCTCGACACCGGCACGCACGACAGCCTTCTCGAAGCCGGCGAGTTCGTGCGGACGCTGCAACGGCGGCAGGGGCTTCAGGTCGCCTGCCTCGAGGAGATCGCCTATCGGCAGCGTTTCATCAGCCACGAGCAACTCGTCGCCCGCGGCGAGCTCTTCGCGAAGACGCCGTACGGCCAGAACCTGCTCCGCTTGGCGCGCGACAAGCAGCCGGCCAAGCCGATCCATCTCATGGTGAAGGCCCCGGGCCAGATCCTCCCGCGCGAACCGGCGCCCCATCACCGCGACATCCGCGTCGCGTGAGCAGCATCGCGCGCATGGAGCCGCGCGCGCGATCGCCGATGCCGTTCTTCATCAAGCCCTGCAGATCGGATCGGTCTCATCGTCATCGAGACTGCCGAAACCCTTCCGATCCGGATCGAGTCGCCATGACCTACCACGTGTCTCCGAGCGTGCTGTCCCTGACGAAGCACGGCGATCGCAAGAGCCCGGTCCGCCCGGTGATCCTGTGCGGCGGCTCCGGCACGCGGCTGTGGCCGGCCTCGCGCGAGAGCATGCCGAAGCAGTTCTCGCGGCTGGTGAACCCGGATACCTCGACGTTCCAGGCCGCCGCGTTGCGCGTGGCCGATACGCCGGTCTTCGGCCGGCCGATCGTCCTGACCTACGCGGATGCCCGCTTCATCGTCGCCGAGCAGCTGGCACAATGCGGCGTCGCCGCCGACATCCTGCTCAAGCCGGAACGACGGGACTCGGCGGCCGCCGTCGCGGTCGCGGCCGTGCACGCGGCCCGCACGGACCCGCAGGCGGTCGTGCTCATCCTCGCCGCCGACCACGTCATCGGCGACACCGAGGGCTTCCGGCAGGCCGTGGCCGAAGCCGCCGAAGGCGCGCGACGGGGCATGATCATGACGCTCGGCATCGAGCCGACGCGCCCGGCGCGCGATTACGGCTACATCCGGCCCGGTGCGGGCCTGGAGGAGCTTCCCGGCCTGCACACCGTCGAGCGCTTCGTCGAGAAGCCGGACCTGGCCGGTGCCGAGCGTCTGATCGCGGAAGGCGCGCTCTGGAATGCCGGATACTTCCTGTTCCGGGCCGACACCATGATCGCCGAGCTGGAGGCGCACGCGCCCGCGGTGATCGGCGCCGCCCGGGCGGCCGTGGACGCGGCCACCACCGATCTCGACTTCGTCCGCCTCGACGCCGCCGCCTTCGCCGAGGCTCCGAAGATCTCGATCGACTACGCGGTGATGGAGCGCACGACGCGCGCCGGCGTGCTGCCGGTGTCGTTCCCGTGGTCGGACGTCGGCACCTGGGACGCGGTCTGGCAGGTGCTCGACCGCGATGAGCAGGGCAACGCCGTGCGGGGCCGGGTCGAGCTCGTCGGCACCTCGAACAGCCTGGTGCACAGCGAGGGCGAGGGGCTGACCACGGTGGTCGGCCTCGACGACGTGGTGGTGGTGGCGACCCCCGACGCCGTGCTGGTCGCCTCGAAGGCGCAGTCGGGCCGGGTCAAGGAACTGGTCGCCGGCCTGCGCAAGAAGGCCCACCCGGAGGCCGACGCGCACCGGCGGATGTACCGGCCCTGGGGCTGGTACCAGCGCATCGACATCGGCGAGCGCTTCCAGGTCAAGCGCATCATGGTGAAGGTCGGCGGACGGCTCTCGCTGCAGAAGCATTTCCACCGCGCCGAGCACTGGGTGGTCGTCAAGGGCACGGCCGAGGTCACGCTGAACGAGCAGATCATCCTCGTGCATGAGAACGAAGGGGTCTACCTGCCGATCGGCGCGCTGCACCGGCTGACCAACCCCGGCAAGATCCCGCTCGAGCTGATCGAGGTCCAGGTCGGCTCCTATACCGGCGAGGACGACATCATCCGCGTCGAGGATGTCTACGGGCGGTAGCGTTATCGCCGGGCGTCTCGGCTGCGTGACGCCGCCAGCGGAGCGGCGACGACCGCACCACGCTCGCGATCAGGCTGCGAGACCGTGCCACCCCTTCCGACCGCCCGTGTGGAACCACGCCGCATCACAGGCAACGAGCACGGTCTTCTCCCCAAAAGAGCTACACGCTATTTGCCCACTGGAGCGATCGGCTTGTTCCAAATAGACCAATACACGCCCTGTCGTCCGACGATATTTACGGACATCATTCTTTCACTTGTCGTCCTCGACGCCGTCGACGCGGCGTTGGCCTGGGTAACCTCACGAGAGGAGTCGGTACGATGCGCGTCGCCGTCATTGGATCAGGATATGTCGGTCTCGTCTCGGGCGCATGTTTCGCGGATTTCGGACACACCGTCGTCTGCGTCGATCGCGACGCCGACAAGATCTCCGCTCTGAGACGCGCCGTCCTGCCGATCTACGAGCCGCATCTGGACGGCATGGTCGCCAGCAATCTCGCGGACGAGCGCCTGAGCTTCTCGACGGATCTCGCGACGGCGGTGGCATCGGCCGAGGTGGTCTTCATCGCGGTCGGAACGCCGGCGCGCGCCAGGGACGGCCAAGCCGATCTGAGTTTCGTCTTCGATGCCGTCCGGGAAGTCGCCGTGGCGCTGAGCGGCTACGCCGTCATCGTGGTGAAGTCGACCGTGCCGGTCGGGACCGGCGACGAGGTCGAGCGCATCGTCCGGGAGCTGCGGCCGCAGCTCGATTTCGCCGTCGTCTCGAATCCGGAGTTCCTGCGGGAGGGGGCGGCGATCAACGATTTCAAGCGGCCGGACCGTATCGTCGTCGGCGCCGAAGACGAGCGCGCGCGGGCGGTGATGGAGGAGCTCTACCGGCCGCTGTTCCTCAACAAGGCTCCGATCCTGTTCATGGGCCGGCGCAGCTCGGAGATGACGAAGTACGCGGCCAATGCCTTCCTCGCCACGAAGATCGCCTTCATCAACGAGGTCGCGGACCTCTGCGAGCAGGCCGGCGCCGATGTCCAGGACGTCGCGCACGGCATCGGCCTCGACAAGAGGATCGGCGCCAAGTTCCTGCATGCCGGGCCCGGCTTCGGCGGCTCCTGCTTCCCGAAGGACACCCAGGCGATGATCGCCATGGCGCAGGCGCACGGGGCGCCCATGCGCATCGTCGAGACCGCGGCCGCCTCGAACGATCATTGCAAGCGCATCATCGCCCGAAAGGTCATCGCGGCCTGCGGCGGCGTGCGCGGGCGGACGATCGCGATCCTGGGGCTGACCTTCAAGCCGAATACTGACGACATGCGCGAATCGCCGGCGATCTCGATCATCACGGCGCTGCAGGATGCCGGCGCGCGGATCCGCGCCTACGATCCCGAAGGAATGGATCAGGCCCGCGCGATGATCGCCAACGTCTCGTACTGCCTCGACGCGTACGATTGCGTGGTCGATGCGGATGCCGTCGTGATCGTCACCGAATGGGACGTGTTCCGTGCGCTCGATCTCGATCGCCTCCGCGGCGCGATGGCCCGGCCCATCCTCGTCGACCTGCGGAACGTCTACGGGCCCGAGCGGGTCGAGAAGGCGGGCTTCCGCTACGTCGGCGTCGGGAAGGGCGATGCCGACGCCGGCAAGCCGGATCGCGTGGTCCCGCTGGCGCTTGCGGGGTGACGGCACGGCCCCGGTCGCGCGTCACGCGACCGGGGCGTCTCACGTCCGGTCGTTCCTCGTCGTGACCGAGCGGGCAACCATCCCTTCCGCTGTTCCGGCGCCTCGCGACAAGCCCGATCGTTCTTCCGAATTAATGGATCGGAGGCTGTGCGAACGGCGCAGCTGCGCGGCCGTCAGTGCGATGGCCCGCTCGCGTTCTCGTCCGGAGCCGCTGCGCTGCGCACCATCGTCATGGCCTCGTTCCGTCGCCGCAGCTCGGTCGGCGACAGGCCGGTCCAGCGCCGAAACGCGACGACGACCGCGCTCGCCTCGCGATAACCCAGCAGCCACGCGATCTCCGTGATCGGCAAGCCCTTGATCCGAATGTAGTAGTTGGCGAGCTCGGCCCGCAGCTCGTCCAGGACCCCGCTGAAGGTCTTGCCCTCCTCGCGAAGCCGGCGCGACAGCGTGCGGGTGCTCATCCCGAGGTCGCGCCCGATGTCGGCCATGGTCGCCGTCCGGTTCGAGAGCCGCGGCGCCATCGCCTTCTTGACGTCGGACCAGAGGA
Organism: Methylobacterium sp. WL116; assembly: GCF_008039455.1. Classification (NCBI taxonomy): domain Bacteria; kingdom Pseudomonadati; phylum Pseudomonadota; class Alphaproteobacteria; order Hyphomicrobiales; family Methylobacteriaceae; genus Methylobacterium; species Methylobacterium sp. WL116. The sequence goes on along the minus strand of NZ_VRUV01000160.1, from coordinate 2,364 downwards.
ACTTCGGCTCCGCCTGCGCCGCCTCGGCCGCATGCTCGAACTGACGGACGAGCGACCCGTGGAGGTAGGGGTCGAAGCTCGGCAGGCGCGCATTCGCGATGTCGACCGCGAACGCGATCCGGTTCTCCGATGCGCCGAAGTCGACCGGAGCGGCGAACGAGGTCTCGGTGTCTTCGGCGGTCTCGGGATGGACGTGGACGAAGCTCACGCCGAGCGGCGTCGCCGGCGTGAACGACGTCACCAGTCGATAGAGCGAGAGCATCAGGAATTCCGAAAGATGCCGGCTGGGGGCCAAGCCGACGTCGAGGGGGCGCACGGCGACCGTGAGGGCGACATCGGATTGGCGATAAGAGGCGTCGAGCCCGGCATCCTGCGTGCGCACGTAGCGCTCGAAGCAGCTCAGCGCCTCGCCGACCGTTTCCGACGACGCCATCAGATAGAAGAACAGGCCCAACCGGCGCAGCTCGTAATCCTGGGCGATGTGCAGGCCGAGCGACCGGTCCTGGAGCACGTCGGCCGCGGTATCGAGGAAGATGCCCTGCTTCTCGGCCGCGTCGCCCCGCACCGGCATATCCGCATCCGCGCCGACGAGGCCGGCCTGACGAAGCAGCGGATCGGGCTCCAACCCGGCCAGGACGAGCCGTTCGACCGCGAGCGCGACGGCCGTGCTGCTTAGGGACGGATCTTGTGGCAGCGCTGCGCCGAGGTCCGTCATGCGACCGCTTCACGGATCGGGTTCACGAGAGGAACGAGAGCGGATGCGGCCACGGCATAGCCCATGGCCGGGATCGCTCGAGATCGCCGAGGCGCGACGTCGCAAATATCTGGCGCGAAAAGACAAGACAGCGAGTCCATGGCGGGCGTATCCAATGGTCAAGCCGGCTACATCGAGCGTCCGCGCAATCGCGAACGCAATACGGTTTCTCTTAGTATTGAGATAAACTTAGACGTCGCTCGGCCTGCACGTCAACGAGAACCCTCAGCTGATCGGGAGCGCAATGGTGGCGTCACAGACCTTTGGGATTACTTCTACCAGCATGCCTGCAGGCGCCATCGTGGTGCCGGTCGGCGTGGACATCCAATCCGTCGTCGACTCCGCGCCCGCGGGATCGACCTTCTGGATCGAGGCCGGCGAGCATCGCATGCAGTCGGTCACGCCCAAGGACAACGACCACTTCATCGGTCAGGAAGGTGCGATTCTCAACGGTTCGCACCAGATCACGGATTTCACCAAAGAAGGCGCGAATTGGGTCGCGAGCGACCAGACCCAGGAGGGCATGCGTCTTTCGACCGACAAGGGCATTCCTGGTGCCGAGCGTGCGGGCTATCCCGAGACGTTCTTCATCGACGACAAACCGCTCTCGCCCGTCGATTCGCTCGGCAAGGTCGCGCCGGGCAAGTTCTACTTCGACTACGCCGCCGACAAGATTTACTTCCAGGACGATCCCGCCGGCCACAAGGTCGAGGCCGGCGTGAGCCCGTTCGCCTTCGCGGGCGGAGCCAAGGGCGTGACCGTCGAGAACCTGGTCATCGAGAAGTACGACCCGCCGGTGCAGCACGCGGCCGTGGTATGGGACCTGTCGGCCCAGGGATGGGTGGTCCAGAACAACGAGATCCGGCTGAACTACGCCCTCGGTGCCTACGTTGGAACGGACGGCAAGATCGTCGGCAACAATATCCACGACAACGGCCAGATGGGTCTCGGCGCGAATGGCACCGACATTCTCGTTCAAGGCAACGAAATCGGCCACAACGGATATTTCGCCGGCATCGACCCCGGCTTCGAGGGCGGCGGCAGCAAGTTCGCCCAGACGACCAACCTTCAGGTCTTGGGCAATTATGCCCACGACAACAATGGCTACGGCCTCTGGACCGATATCGACAACATCCACACGCTCTACGACGGCAACACCGTCGTCAACAATCTCGCCGGCGGCATCAGCCACGAGATCAGCTACGACGCCACGATCCGCAACAACGTCGTGACGGGGAACGGCAGCCCGACGGCGCCCTGGCTGTGGGACGGTCAGATCCAAATCCAGAACTCGAAGAACGTCGAGGTCTACGGCAACCATGTCGACGCGACGACCGGCGGCAACGGAATCACCTTGATTCAGCAGGACCGCGGATCGGGCGCGTACGGCCCGCACACCACCACCGGCAACGCGGTCCATGACAACGTGATCGTCGACGGCACGCCGGGCGCCGGCGTCTCCGGCTCGGTCGCCGACTTCGACTGACCTGACCGGTATTTTGGACCGAGCCAATCGAGAGGCTACTGCATGGTGGCGGCCATGGGTAGCCGGAAGGCCAGATTCGGGTAGCTGACGGGCGCGGGCGGCCGATAGCCCAGCGACGAATGCG
>NZ_VRUV01000015.1:0-28465 GCF_008039455.1 Methylobacterium sp. WL116 | reverse complement strand
GCTTCCGGCTGTTCCCGGCGCGGCGCGTCCACCTGCGCCTCGCGCACGGGCGCGCTGTGACGCAGGGTCGGCGCCGGGGTGTCGGCTTCCCGGAAGCGGTCGTGGGGCGCCTCGTCGAGGGCGAGGTCGACGCCGCTCTCCACATGGAAATCGAGGTACGCGATCAGGTCGCGCTGTGCGTCCGCCGACGAGGTCATGAACATCATGTGGGGCTTCGCACGCCTGTGGACAACGCGGCATTCCGGTCGGCGTCAGGCCGCGACGCTGCGCAACTTGGCCGCTCCCGCGCCCGATCCCCTGCCAGCAGCGGCTTGCCAACCTACATTGGAACGGGTTCAGAACGACGGCAACGGCGCATCGAACGATCGGACGGCGGGGACGCACGGTCCGCGCGCACGAACGAGACACGGCAGGAGACGACAGGCATGGCGCATCCCGAACGCGAGGGCATGGATTTCGACGTGGTCGTCGTCGGCGCGGGGCCGGCCGGGCTCGCCGCCGCCATCCGCCTGAAGCAGCACGCGCTCGAAAGCGGCGACGAGGTCAACGTGGTCGTCGTGGAGAAGGGCTCCGAGGTCGGCGCCCACATCCTGTCGGGCGCCGTGATCGACCCGTCGGGCCTCGACGTCCTCGTGCCGGACTGGCGCGACGATCCCGAGCGGCCGCTGAAGACCGCGGTGGAGCGCGACGAGTTCCTGTTCCTGACCAAGAACAGCGGCGTCACCCTGCCGAACCTGTTCTTCCCGAAGTTCATGTCGAACCACGGCAACTTCGTCGGCTCGCTGTCGAACGTGACCAAGTACCTCGGCGCGAAGGCCGAGGCGCTCGGCGTCGAGATCTATCCCGGCTTCCCGGCCTCCGAGGTGCTCTACGACGACCGGGGCGTCGTCGTCGGCGTCGCCACCGGCGACCTCGGCATCGCCAAGTCGGGCGAGCCGCGCGACGACTACACCCGCGGCATGGAGCTGCGCGGCAAGTACGTGATCTTCGGCGAGGGCGCACGCGGCTCGCTGACCAAGACGGTGATCGACCGGTTTCAGCTCAACCGGCACAGCGACCACCAGAAGTACGGGCTCGGCGTGAAGGAGCTGTGGCAGCTCGCCCCCGGCAAGTTCGAGCCGGGCCTGGTGCGGCACTCGATGGGCTGGCCGCTGCCGAACAAGGCCGGCGGCGGCTCGTGGCTCTACCACTTCGACGACCACCTGCTCTCGGTCGGCTTCGTCACGCACCTGAACTACGAGAACCCGACCCTGTCGCCGTTCGAGGAGTTCCAGCGCTTCAAGACCCACCCGATGATCCGCGAGGTGTTCGAGGGCGCCAAGCGCATCGGCTACGGCGCCCGCGCGATCATGGAAGGCGGCTGGCAATCGGTGCCGAAGCTCGTCTTCCCCGGCGGTTGCCTCGTCGGCGATTCCGCCGGCTTCGTGAACGTGCCGCGCATCAAGGGCTCGCACAATGCGGTGCTCTCCGGGATGCAGGCGGCCGACGCCATCGCCGCCGCGCTGAAGGCCGGGCGCCAGGGCGACGAGCTCACCGCCTACGATGCCGGCTGGCGCGACAGCGCGATCGGCACCGACCTCAAGGCGGTCCGCAACGTGAAGCCGCTGTGGTCGCGCTACGGCACGCTCGCGGGCGTGGGCTTGGGCGGCCTCGACATGTGGTCCAACACCCTGCTGAACGCCTCGATCTTCGGCACGCTGAAGCACGGCAAGCCCGACCACGCCTGCACCAAGCCGATCTCCGAGGTGACGCCGATCGTCTACCCGAAGCCCGACGGCAAGCTCACCTTCGACCGGCTGTCCTCAGTTTACCTCTCGAACACCAACCACGAGGAGGACCAGCCGGCCCACCTTCAGGTCAAGGACATGGGCCTGCAGAAGACCTCCGAGCACGACGTGTTCGGCGGGCCCTCCGCGCGCTACTGCCCGGCGGGCGTCTACGAGTGGGTCGAGGATGCGGCCGCCGGCGACGGCGTGCGCTACCAGATCAACGCGCAGAACTGCGTCCACTGCAAGACCTGCGATATCAAGGACCCCAACCAGAACATCAACTGGGTGACGCCGGAGGGACCTGGCGGGCCGAACTACCCCAACATGTGATCGGATCAATCCGCCTCGTCCGCTCCGCGCGATCCACGTCGCGGGGAGTGGATTCGCTCGGCGAACCCGCTTCGCGGGAACCGGACGCGCGAGCCGAAAGGGTCGTCCGTCGGGGCCTGGAACGATCGAATCGCGGCGGGTCCGGCGGCGTCCGGCGGTCGGGCCCGCGCCATCCTTTCGCCTTGCGGGCATGGCGGGAAGAGTCCAGTGTCCCCGCCGAATTCGGCGCCGCCTGGCCGCGATGGGCAGGCGCCCGCAGGAGCCGTGAACGGTGCCCATGACCGATGTCCGTCCCCGCCGCACCCGCACGGTGCTCGCCCTGACGCTCGCCGCGAGCGTGTCGCTCGGCGGGCAAGCGTTCGCGATGCAGCCGCGCGAATCCAGCCCGATGTCGGAGTACGAGCCAGCGGAGTCGCTCGAGGGCAATTTCCTCTCGGCCTACATCGCCGGGGCCTCCCGCGACACCGCGGCGGCGGCGAGCTTCTACCGCGAGGCGGTGAAGGCCGACCCGCGCAACACCGATCTGCTGGAGCGAGCCTTCGTCTCGCTGCTCGCCGACGGCGCCCTGCCCGACGCGTTCCGCGCGGCCGAACGCCTCGTCAACCGCGACTCGACCAACGGGCTGGCGCAGCTGTCGCTCGGCGTGCGCCAGATCAAGGCCGGCCAGTGGGCCGCCGCCCGCCAGAACTTTTCGCGCAGCGGACGCGGGGCTGCCGCCGACCTCACCGCGACACTCCTCACCGCTTGGGCCTATGCGGGTGCCGGCGACGGCAAGCGCGCGCTCGAGACCGTGAGCAAGCTCAAGGGCGAGCGCTACTACAACACCTTCCGCGATTATCATGCCGGCCTGATCGCCAGCGTCACCAGCGACCAGGCCGAGGCCGAGCGCCGCCTCAAGGCGGCCTACGACGCCGACAAGAACACCCTGCGCATCGTCGACGCCTACGCGCGGTTCGAGGCCAATGCCGGCCGCACCGACCTCGCGATCCAGGCCTATACCGACTTCGACGCGCTGATGCCGCGCCACCCGATCGTGCGCGACGCCCTCGACAAGCTGAAGGCCGGCAAGCCGCTCGCCCGCCTCGTCACCACGGCGCAGGAAGGCGCCGGCGAGGTCCTGTACGGGCTCGGCTCGGCCGGATCGACGCAGGGCGACGAGCTGCCGGCGGTGGTCTACCTCCGGCTCGCCCTCTACCTCGCCCCCGAGCATGCGCTGGCGCGCCTGACGCTCGCCGACACCCTCGACCGGATGAAGCAGCCGGAGAAGGCGAACGAGGCCTACGCCCAGATCCCGGCGACCTCGCCGCTGAAGCTCAACGCCGACATCCAGATCGGCCTCAACCTCGAGCAGGCCGGCAAGGGCGATGAGGCGCTGCAGTACCTCGACGCCGCGATGAAGGCGCATCCCGACGACATCGACATCATCACCGCGCTCGGCAACGTGCAGCGCTCGCGCAAGAAGTACGAGGAGGCGGCCGAGACCTACAGCCGCGCGATCGCGCTCATCGGCGACCGGCCGCAGGCGAACTTCTGGACGACCTACTATTTCCGCGGCACCGCCTACGAGCGGGCCAAGCAATGGCCGAAGGCCGAGGCCGACCTGAAGAAGGCTCTGGAGCTCGTGCCGGCGAGCCAGCCGGCGGCGAAGGCGCAGGTGCTGAACTATCTCGGCTATTCCTGGGTCGACCAGAAGATCAACATCGACGACGCCTTCAAGCTGCTGAAGCAGGCGGCCGACGCCAGCCCGCGCGACGGCATGATCGTCGACAGCCTCGGCTGGGCCTATTTCCGCCTCGGGCGCTGGGACGACGCGGTGCGCGAGCTCGAGAAGGCCGTGGAGCTGAAGCCGGGCGACCCGACCATCAACGACCACCTCGGCGACGCCTACTGGCGCTCCGGCCGGCGCCTCGAAGGCAAGTTCCAGTGGCAGCACGCCAAGGACCTGAACCCCGAGCCCGACGACCTCGTGCAGATCAACGAGAAGCTGAAGAACGGCCTGCCCGATACTGACAAGCCGACCGCCACGGCGGAGAACCCGCCGGCTCCGGTGGCCGCGCCGCACAACGCCGAGAACCCGGAACTGCCGAAGGGCGCCCCGGCCCCGAGCGAGGCGCCGGGCTCGGCCGACAAGAAGAGCGGCGGCTGAAGCAGGCTTATCGACGCGGGACCGGGTTCGACGCGGTCCCGCCGACTTCGGCTTCGACCGCGAAATGCTTTTCGAGGGATACGATCAGCCCATCGATCGCTGCAAGTGCGTCCTCGACGCGGTCGGATGACGGGGTAGCCGGAACACGCCCTGTCGGTGTCCCGTAGCGATAGCTGGTCGCGTAGGCTTCCAGGAACGTGATCGCTGCGAGCGCCCGGCGATCCGGGTTTTCCTCCGGGATCTTCCGAACGATGGTATCGAGCTGGTGGGCGTCCTTTCGCTCGATGTGGATGCCCTCGGCCGTGGCGACGGCCGTGATCAGGTGTTCGGCGGCCTGCGACGCCAAGTAGGCAGCGTTCCGCGACTCGGCCTTCAGCAGGATGCGAGCATCCTTCGCACAATCGCGGGCAAGCTCGAGGCAGGTCGCGATCCTACGCCCCTTGGACATCGAGTCTCTGGCCTTCGCGGGCGAGGGCATAGCTCAGCGTATTCGGGACGCCCCAGCTTTCGGCCAGCTCGCTTTCGCGGGCGGCCAGGATCGTGGCGGAGATGCCGGCTTCGCGGCCGATCGACCACCCGATGATGGGATCGAGCGCATCGTCGGAAACATCGTCCGGCACCGCGACGACGAGGTCCCAATCGCTGTCAGCACGATGATCGCCGCGGGCCCTGCTCCCGAACAGCCAGATCGCCCGCGGTCGCATGCGGGTGCGGATCGCCGCGATTAACGTGGCGAGGTCGTCCGGCAGCGGATCGGCGTAGTTGGATCGGGACACCGTGCGATCCTAGGCCGGCCTTGGCGGGCCGACAATGCCGGGCGTACGCCTGCGGGTTGCCGCGCTGGCGCCCGCCTCGTATGGCCTGCCGCTCCAAGTCATCGCCCCGACGAGAGCCCGTGCCCCTGCTCACCACCCGCGCCCCGGCGAAGATCAACCTGACCCTGCACGTGCTCGGGCGTCGCCCCGGCGACGGCTATCACATGCTGGAAAGCCTGGTGGCGTTCGCCGGCGTCGGCGATGCGCTGACGCTTGATCCCGGCCCGGAGCTGTCGCTCTCGGTGAGCGGCCCCACCGCGGGACCGGCCGGCCCGACCGGCGACAACCTCGTCGTGCGGGCGGCCCGGCACCTCGCGGAGGCGTTGCCCGATCTCAGGCTCGGCGCGTTCGATCTCGTCAAGCGGCTGCCGGTGGCGGCGGGGATCGGCGGAGGGTCGTCGGATGCGGCCGCGGCGCTGCGCCTGCTCGCGGAGCTGAACGGCCTGCCCCTCAACCATCCGGCGGTGGTCGCTGCCGCGCGGGCCACCGGGGCCGACGTGCCGGTCTGCCTCGATCCGCGGGCCCGCATGATGCGCGGCGCCGGCGAGGAGATCGGCCCGGCGCTCGGAATGCAGCCGTTCCCGGCGGTGCTGATCAACCCCGGCGTGCCGGTGCCGACGGCACCGGTGTTCAAGGCGCTCGGCCTCCGGGTCGGCGATGCCTTGAACGGCGTGCCCCATCCTGAGATCGGCCCGGGATCCGGGGTCGAGGCTCTGGTCGCGGCGATCGGGCCGGCGCGCAACGACCTCGAAGCCCCGGCGCTGACCGTGGCGCCGGCGATCGGCACCGCGCTCGCGGCGCTCCGCACCCAGGCGGGCTGCCGGCTTGCGCGGATGTCGGGTTCGGGCGCGACGGTGTTCGCGGTCTTCGCCGATCGTCATTCGGCGTCGCGGGCCGCGCGCGCGATCGGTTCGACGCAGCCGACGTGGTGGACGGTCGCGACCTACCTGCGCTGACGGACGGGCGGAAGCGTCGAGAGGATCTGTGGAGTGGTTCGAGGGCCGCCGCGTGCGGATCAGTGGACGCGCGAAACGCAGAAATCCACGACCTGCAGCAGCGCCGACTTCATCGGGCTTTCGGGGAAGGGATCGAGCGCATCCCGTGCCAGCGTGCCGTAGTCGCGCGCGCGGGCGACCGTCTCCTCGAGGGCGTGGTGGCGCCGCAGGATCGCGTGCGCGGTCTCGAGATCGCCGTCTTCCAGCGCACCCTGCTCCAGAGTCCGGCGCCAGAAGGCGCGCTCCTCCTCGGTGCCGCGGCGGACGGCGAGCACGATCGGCAGGGTGATCTTGCCTTCGCGAAAATCGTCGCCGACGTTCTTGCCGAGCGCTGCGCTGGTGCCGCCGTAGTCGAGCACGTCGTCGATGAGCTGAAAGGCGATGCCGAGGTTCATGCCGTAGGCGCGGCAGGCCTCCTGCTCGGCGACCGGGCGCCCGGCGAGCACCGGACCGACCTCGCAGGCGGCGGCGAACAGCTCCGCGGTCTTGGCACGGATCACCGCGAGGTACGCGTCCTCCGAGGTGCCGGTGTTCTTGGCGGCGGTGAGCTGCATGACCTCGCCCTCGGCGATCACCGTGGCGGCGGCCGAGAGGATGTCGAGGGCGCGCAGGGAGCCGACCTCAACCATCATCCGGAACGCTTGCCCAAGCAGGAAGTCGCCGACGAGCACGCTCGCCTCGTTGCCCCACTTGATCCGCGCCGCGACCCGGCCGCGGCGCATGTCGCTGCCGTCCACCACGTCGTCGTGCAGCAGGGTCGCGGTGTGCATGAACTCGACGCTGGCGGCGAGCTTCACGTCCCCGTCGTGGCCGGAATAGCCGCAGAGGTCGGCGCTCGCCAGGGTGAGGATCGGGCGCAGGCGCTTGCCACCGGAATCGATCAGGTGGTTGGCGACCTCGGGGATCATCGCCACGTCGGAACCGGTGCGCGACAGGATCTGGGCGTTCACCCGCTCCATGCCGCCCGACACCAGGGCCACGAGGTCGGCGAGGCTCGCTTCCGCGTCGGGGCGGCCTTCTTCGATGGAAACGACGACACCCAAGGTCCGATGCCTCCAGACCGATTTCGACTGCAGCGCGCGATGCGCCACCCCTTCGCATGCGCTTGAGGGCACCGCAACATGCGTCCGCGAAACCGGATATGGTGCCGGCGCACGCCAGCGCGCACGCGACGAAAGCGCCCTCCATCGCGAACAGGGTTGTGATGACCGAGCTGATCCGCACCAACGACATCGTCCTGATCGGCTTCGCGCAATCGCTGCTCGAAGGCGCCGACATTCCGGTGCTCGTTGCCGACAACCACATGAGCCTGATGGAGGGCTCGATCGGCGCCTTCCCCCGGCGCCTGCTGGTGCCCGGCGATCATGCCGCGCAGGCGCGCCGGCTCCTGCGCGACGCCGGGCTCGCGCACGAGCTTCGCGACGCGAACCCCTGATCATGGCCGAGGTGCCGGACGACTTTCTCGGCGGAACCCTGCGCCTGCTGCAGCCGCCGCGCGGCAGCCATCGAGCCGGGACCGACGCGGTCCTGCTGGCGCGGTGGATCGAGCCGAAGCCGGGCGACGTCGTCTGCGACGTCGGGGCCGGGACGGGGGCGGTCGGGCTCGCCGTCGGCATCCGCGAACCTGGCAGCCGCATCGTGCTGGTCGAGCGCGCGCCCGAGATCGCCGCGCTGGCGCGCCGGAACGCCGAGCTGAACGCGATGGCCGACCGGGTGACGGTGGTCGAGGCCGACGTGCTCGCCTCCGGTGCCGATCGCCGCAGCGCCGGCCTCGCAACGGGCTGCGCCAACATCGTGCTCACCAACCCGCCGTTCTTCGAGGCGGGACGTCACCGCCCGTCGCCGGACGCGGGCAAGGCCGCCGCCCACGACTTCCCTGTGGGCGGGTTGGAGCGCTGGATCCGGACCTGCACCGACCTGCTTCGACCGGACGGTCGGCTCGGGTTGATCCATCGGGCCGACGCCCTGCCGCTTTGCCTCGAAGCCCTGCGCAACCGGTTCGGCGGCGTCGCGATCCGTCCGGTCCACGCCCGCGCCGAGCGTCCGGCGATCCGCATCCTCGTCCGCGCGACCAAGGGAAGCCGTGCCGCGCTCGAATTGCATCCGCCGCTCGTCCTGCAGGGGGCGGACGGCGGCTTCACCGCCGAGGCGGACGCCCTGCACCGTGGCCGGCCCTGGCCGGCGTGAAGGTGTATGCGGGGCAAATCATCCGCGACGCATGAAAAGAGGGGGGCGTCCCGGACGCCCCCCTCGCAAAACCTCAGTAGAACCGCAGCCGGCGATGATGACCGTGATGGTGGTGGTGATGATGCCGGCGCCAGTGATGGTGACGGTGCCAGCGGTGATGCCGGTGCCAGCGATGGTGGCGGTGCCAATGGCGGCGGCCGTGCCAGCGGGCATTCTGCACCAGCGGCGCGGCATCGTTCTGCGCGGCGGTGATCGGCACCGTCATCGGGGCGGCCTTCGCCGAGAGGCTCAGGCCCGGCGCGCCGCCGAGCAGCGCGAGCACGACCATCACAAATCTCCAGGATCGCATCGAGACGTCCTCTCCTTGCCTGTGCGACGGGCGATGGGTCGGGCCCCGCCCGGGCGGAGAACGCTCCGCCGCGCCGGAAACGGCGGCCGGCGCGATTCGGTTCGATCGGCAGGCCGCGAAACGACGCGCCCTGCTCCGCAAGCCTTGCCGCGGAGCCGGCGATCACCACCTCCCCCGACGCGGGCCTTCTCCCACTATCGGATCTCCATGTCCTTCGCCGTTCCGAATTTTGTGCGTGCGCTCCTGCCGGCGCGCTTTCGCAAGACGCGGCCGCGCGTCGCCGTGGTGCGCCTGAACGGCGCCATCGGCGCGGTCTCGCCGCTGCGCCCGGGCCTCTCGATCGCCACGGTGGCGGGCAGCCTGGAGCGCGCCTTCGCTGTGCCGGGCGCGGTCGCCGTGGCGATCGTGATCAACTCGCCGGGCGGCGCGCCGGCGCAATCCCACCTGATCCACCGGCGCATCCGAGATCTCGCCGTGGAGAAGAACCTGCCGGTCTACGCCTTCGTCGAGGACGTGGCGGCGTCGGGCGGCTACATGATCGCCTGCGCGGCCGACACCATCGTCGCCGACCCGACCTCGGTGGTCGGCTCGATCGGTGTCGTCTCGGCCGGCTTCGGGTTCGACAAGCTGCTCGCACGCATCGGCGTCGAGCGCCGCGTCCACACCCAGGGCGACGCCAAGGCGATGCTCGATCCGTTCCGGCCGGAGGACCCGGCCGACGTCGAGCGCCTGCTGCGCATCCAGGCCGACGTGCAGGACCTGTTCACCGGTCTCGTCACGACGCGTCGCCCGACGTTGAGGTCCGGCGAGAACCTGTTCACGGGGGCGATCTGGACGGGACGGCAGGCTCTCGAGCTCGGGCTCGTTGACGCGATCGGCGACATCCGCTCGACGCTGCGCGCCCGATTCGGGGAGGGCGTCGACCTGAGGCTGATCGCCGAGGCGAAGGGGTCGTTCGTCGCCCGCCTGCTGCGCCGCGGGGCGCCGGGCGGGATCGGCTTGACCGACGAGGCCATCGCCGCGATCGAGGAGCGTGCTGCCTGGGCGCGTTACGGCCTGTGAGGCGACGTCGCGCGCAGGCCGCAAGGCCGTCACACGACGGCGCGCTCAGCGTGCGAGGCAGGCGGCGTCCGGCGTGCCGTACCCGCTGTAGACCACCCGCACCTTGCGGGTGCAGCCCTCGGCCTTGACGGCCGGCGCGGCGACGGGCGCCACCTCGACCGGCACCACCGCGACCGGCACGGCCACCGCCGAGACATCGTCCACGGTGGCCAGCGCGCTGCTGGCGCTCATCACCAGCGGTGTCGCGACGAGCGAGGCGGCGACGAGGACCGCGAAGACGGTGACGTTCTTCTTGGCGAGGCTGCGCATGACTGTTGTTCCGTCGCGTTCGGCCGGGGCGGGCGGCCGATATCCCAGTGTTGGGCAATAAACTTGGCCGTCGCGATACGGTTCCGCTTGTCTGCCGAAATTGCGCCGCATTCGGTGTGCGCCCGCACCCGCGCCGGCGTCGCGGTTGCCCAATGCGGTCGCCCGCGCTTAAACGCTGCCGCCTCCCCTGCCCGACGACGAAGAAGCGCCCATGCCGAGCGATGCCGATCTCAGCCCGAAAACGTCGTTCCAGGGCCTGATCCTGACCCTGCAGCGCTTCTGGGCCGCCAAGGGCTGCGTGATCCTGCAGCCCTACGACATGGAGGTCGGGGCGGGCACGTTCCACCCGGCGACGACGCTGCGCGCGCTCGGCCCGAAGCCGTGGAAGGCCGCCTACGTCCAGCCCTCGCGTCGGCCGAAGGACGGGCGCTACGGCGAGAACCCGAACCGGCTGCAGCACTACTACCAATTCCAGGTCATCCTGAAGCCGAACCCCGAGAACCTGCAGGAGCTCTACCTCGAATCGCTCGCCGCGATCGGCGTCGATCTCGCCCTGCACGACATCCGCTTCGTCGAGGACGACTGGGAAAGCCCCACGCTGGGTGCCTGGGGTCTCGGCTGGGAATGCTGGTGCGACGGCATGGAGGTGAGCCAGTTCACCTACTTCCAGCAGGTCGCCGGCCTCGAATGCGCACCGGTCGCGGGCGAGCTGACCTACGGGCTGGAGCGCCTGGCGATGTACGTGCAGGGCGTGGAGAACGTCTACGATCTGAACTTCAACGGTGGGGCGGGCGCGGAAAAGGTCACCTATGGCGACGTGTTCCTGCAGGCCGAGCAGGAGTATTCGCGGCACAACTTCGAGGCGGCCGACACGGCGATGCTGTTCCGCCAGTTCGCCGACTCCGAGAAGGCCTGCCGCCTCTACCTCGACGCCGGCGCTCCCGAGCGCGCTGGCGCGCGCCACCGCATGGTTCAGCCGGCCTACGACCAGTGCATCAAGGCGAGCCACGTCTTCAACCTGCTCGACGCCCGCGGCGTGATCTCGGTGACCGAGCGCCAGAGCTACATCCTGCGGGTGCGCGAGCTGGCCAAGGCCTGCGGCGCGGCCTGGCTGCTCACGGAGGCCGGCGGCGCGCCGGCGGCGGCATGAACCGGTTCGCGTTCGCCACCCTGACCTTGTTCGCCCTCGGCGCTGCTCCGGCCTTCGCCCAGTCCGCCACCGACCCGGTCGAGACCGTGCGCGCGTTCTACGCCAAGGACGATATCGGCGCGGTCGGCTTCTATGCGGCGCGCCTGCGCTCGCTCTACGAGCGGGACCGGCGCGAGGCCGGAAACGAGGTCGGCCGACTGGATTTCGCCTTCTACGTGAACGGACAGGACACGGAGGCGAACTGGGAGAAGACCCTGAAGCTCACCATGCTCGCATCCAACGACGCGCGTGCGGAGGTGCAGGCGACCTTCCACAACGGCACGCCGCAGGACCTGCGCTACGATCTCGTGCGCGAGAACGGGCGCTGGCTGATCGCCGACGTGCGCTCGACGACGGCGCAAACCTGGGATCTCGTGACGATCCTTTCTGCGAAGCTGCCCTAGCCCGAGCGCGACGCGCAGATCAGCGGCGGCATCCCGCGCCTCTCCGCATGCTCCGTCTCGACGGACGCGGAGCGGGCGTCTATTCCCGCGGCCATGCCCGATTTGCTGCTCGAACTCCGCTCCGAAGAAATCCCGGCCCGCATGCAGCGGCGCGCGGCCGAGGACCTGAAGAAGCTCGTCACCGACGCGCTGGTCGAGCGCGGCTTCCTCTACGACGGCGCGAAGGCCTTAGCGACACCGCGCCGGTTGGCGCTCCACGTCGCCGGCTTGCCCGCGCGCGGCGAGGCCTTGCGCGAGGAGCGGCGCGGACCGAAGGTCGGCGCGCCGGACGCCGCGGTGCAGGGCTTCCTGCGCGGCGCCGGGCTGACGAGCCTCGACCAGGCGCGGACGATTATCGACCCGAAGAAGGGCGAGTTCTACCTCGCGGTGATCGAAAAGCCCGGCCGCGAGACGCTGGACGTGCTGGCCGAGATCCTGCCGGCGATCATCAAGAGCTTCCCCTGGCCGAAATCCATGCGCTGGGGGGCGGCCTCGGCGCAGGCGGGCGCCCTGCGCTGGGTGCGCCCGCTGCAATCGATCGTCGCGACCTTCGGCCCGGAGACCGAGACGCCGGACCTGGTGCCGTTCGAGCTCGGCGGCATCACGTCGGGCACCACCACCTACGGCCACCGCTTCCTGGCGCCCGGCGCGATCGAGGTCCGTCGCTTCGACGACTACGTCCGGAGCCTGGAGCGCGCCAAGGTCGTGCTCGATGCGGATCGCCGCAAGGACATCATCCTGCACGACGCCCGCGACCTCGCCTTCGCCCGCGGCCTCGAGCTCGTGGAGGACGAGGGCCTGCTGGAGGAGGTCGCAGGCCTCGTCGAATGGCCGGTGGTGCTGATGGGGACCTTCGACCAAAGCTTCCTCGACATCCCGGGCGAGGCGGTGCGCGCCACCATCCGCGCCAACCAGAAATGCTTCGTCGTGCGCGACGCCGGCGGCGCGCTGGCACCGGCCTTCATCCTGGTCTCGAACCTCGTCGCCACGGACGGCGGCGCCGCGATCACCGCGGGCAACGAGCGCGTGGTCCGCGCCCGGCTCTCGGACGCGAAATTCTTCTGGGAGACCGACAAGGCGATCCGCCTCGCGGACCGCCTGCCGAAGCTCGACACCATCGTGTTCCACGAAAAGCTCGGGACGCAGGGCGAGCGGGTGCAGCGCATCGCGGCGCTCGCGCGTGAGCTTGCCTCCCTCGTCGGCGCCGATGCCGACCTCGCCGAGCGCGCCGCGCGGCTCGCCAAGGCGGACCTTGTCACCGAGATGGTCGGCGAGTTTCCCGAGCTGCAGGGCTTGATGGGCGCCCGCTACGCCGCGCTCCAGGGCGAGAACCCGAGCGTCTGTGCCGCGATCGAGGAGCACTACAAGCCGGTCGGGCCGAGCGACCGCGTGCCGACCGATCCGGTCTCGGTGGCGGTGGCGCTCGCCGACAAGCTCGACACGCTGGTGGGCTTCTGGGCGATCGACGAGAAGCCCACCGGGAGCAAGGACCCGTACGCGCTGCGGCGGGCGGCTTTGGGGGTGATCCGGACCACGCTGGAGCGGTCCCTGCGGCTGCCGCTTTCGAGCGTCGCCAACCGACAGTTCGCCATCGCGGAAACCCGTGGCGCGCCGGCCGCCTCCGCCGAGCCCGCAAGCATCCGCGAGGACGATCTCGGCTCGGCCGGCTTCCATTTCTCAGCAATCGTCGAGACCGAAGGCGAGGCCGACCGAAGCCCGTCGGCCCAGCGCGTCGCCGACCTGCTGGCCTTCTTCGCCGATCGCCTCAAGGTCTACCTGCGCGACAAGGGCGCCCGCCACGACCTGATCGATGCGGTCTTCGCGCTGCCCGGCCAGGACGACCTGCTGATGGTGGTCCGCCGGGTCGAGGCGCTCGGCGCCTTCCTCGACACCGAGGACGGCAGGAACCTGCTCGCCGGCGTCAAGCGCGCCTCGAACATCCTGCGCATCGAGGAAAAGAAAGACGGCCGCGCCTACGATGCCGAGCCCGATGCCGTGCTCGCCGACGCCGGCCAGCCCGAGGAGCGGGCGCTGGCCGAGGCTTTGGCGACGGCGCGGGCCGAGGCCTCGGCGGCGGTCGCGAAGGAGGATTTTGCCGGCGCGATGCGGGCGCTCTCGCACCTGCGCGCCCCGGTGGACGCCTTCTTCGAGCACGTCACCGTCAACGCCGACGACGCGGCGCTTCGCGAGAACCGCCTCGCCCTCCTCAATGCGCTGCGCGCCGCAACCCGCGAAGTCGCAGACTTCTCAGCGATCGTGGGGTGAACCGCGGGTCCCTTCTCCCAGGGGGAGAAGGGCAGGACGATCTACACTTCCTATAGGGGGAAGCGCGGGTCCCCTCTCCCGTCCGGGAGAGGGACAGGGTGAGGGTTGCGACTTCTCCGGATGAACCTGTCCCCTCACCCCAACCCTCTCCCGAACGGGAAAGGGAGTGCGTCGCGCATCCGCAAGGTCGCGTCGGCGTGTGAGGTCAGGTCATGGCATGCCGAACCCGACGCAGCGTGCGACGAATTTGCGGGCGGCGGAGACCGGTGCGGAGGCACGGCTCTGGCGCGTCCTCCGCAATCGGCAGCTGAACGGGCGCAAGTTCCGGCGGCAATGGCCGATCGATCGCTACGTCGTCGATTTCGCCTGCATCGAGGCGAAGCGCGTCGTCGAGGTCGTGGGTGCGACGCATAGATCGCAGGCCGCGATCGCGTCCGATGCCGATCGGACCGAATGGCTCGGACGATGCGGGTTCGAGGTCGTCCGCATCGCCAACGCCGAGATCGACGAAAACCTCGACGGCGTCCGCGAGACGATCCTCGCCGTGATCGAGCGGCGCGATGTCCTCTGACGCGCCGCCTCAGAACCAACCCTTGATACGGAACACCACGATCGGGATGATCGCGCTCGCGAGGATCAGGCTGAACGCGTAGGGGTAGCCGTAGGCCCAATCCAGCTCGGGCATGTGCTTGAAGTTCATCCCGTACATCGAGGCGATCAGCGTCGGCGGGACGCCGACCACCGAGACGACGGTGAGGACGCGGAAGACGTTGTTCTGCTCGATGTTGATCAGGCCCAAGGCCGCGTCGAGGAGGAACTGGACGTTCTCCGAGAGCCGGGTCTCGAACTCGTCGAGGGATTCGATGTCCCGGCGGATCGTCTCGAAGCGCGCATCGGTCTCCTCCTGGGCCAGCACCTGCTCGCAGGCTCCGGCGACGAAGGGCACGATGCGCTCGAGGCCGAGCAGGCTCGCCCGGATCTTGCCGAGCACCTTCCCGCGGCGGGCGATGCCCCGCAGGATGCGTTTCAGCGCCAGGTCGCGGCGGCGCGGCGGAGCCTTCTCGTCGGATTTCGACGGTCGGGCGCGCACGTCGAAGTCGAAGATCCGCGTCGAGAGGCCGTCGAGCTCGGCGCCCATGTCCTCGAGCGCATCGGCGAGGCTGTCGACCAGCTCCTCCATCAGCAGCAGGAAGACCTCGATCCCGGTCTTGGCGACCTCCCCCTCGTCGATCCGCTTGCGCACCTCGGTGAAGGCGCGGAGCTCGTGGAAGCGCACGGTGACGAGGTGGTCCGGCGTCAGGACGAAGCCGAGCGGCTTGAGCAGCGAGTCGGTGCTCTCGAAGGTCACCATCGGCGTCGAGAGGGACAGGCCGTTCTTCAGCCGGCGCAGGCGGCTGGAGCTCTCGACCTCGGACAGCGCCTTGCGCGAGGGCACGCGGATGCCGGTGGCCTCCTCCACCGCCCGGGCCTCCTCGGGGGTCGGATCGTTGAGGTCGATCCACACGGTCTGGGTCGGGACGGCCGCGCGGCCGCCGGTGTCGCTCGGCGCGAGCGCGCCCTCGGGGCCGTGCAGGCTGAGCATGAAAAGGAATTCCGTCGGCGCTTGTGATGAGGGGAGAAACCCGGCGCGCGACGGCCGCCGCGGGGTGCGACAGACTTGACTCGCTAAGGGGCCGCCGCTATCTCGCCCGCAGCCTTGGCACTCATCTTCCACGAGTGCTAACGGCCAGGGTTGGACGCGGGTCTCCGCGGCATCAACGCCGATTTGCGAATTCAAACAAGAGGGCAGCTCATGAAGTTCCGTCCGCTGCACGACCGGGTCGTCGTCCGCCGCATCGAAGGCGAAGAGAAGACCAAGGGCGGCATCATCATCCCCGACACCGCCAAGGAGAAGCCGCAGGAAGGCGAGATCGTCGCCGTCGGCCCGGGCGCCCGCGACGAGGCCGGCCGCATCAACGCGCTCGACGTCAAGGCCGGCGACCGCGTCCTGTTCGGCAAGTGGTCGGGCACCGAGGTCAAGATCGACGGTCAGGATCTCCTGATCATGAAGGAATCCGACATCATGGGCGTCGTCGCCTGAGGTCTTCGGACACCTGACGTAATCGCCCTTCGAGGCCCGCCCGGGTCTTGGGGCTTTTCCACCAACGAAAAGGAATCCTGCACATGGCAGCGAAAGACGTTCGTTTCTCCTCCGACGCGCGCGACAAGATGCTCCGCGGCGTCGACATCCTCGCGGATGCCGTCAAGGTGACGCTCGGCCCGAAGGGCCGCAACGTCGTGATCGAGAAGAGCTTCGGCGCGCCGCGCATCACCAAGGACGGCGTCACCGTCGCCAAGGAGATCGAGCTCTCCGACAAGTTCGAGAACATGGGCGCCCAGATGGTGCGCGAAGTGGCCTCGAAGACCAACGACATCGCCGGTGACGGCACCACCACCGCGACCGTGCTCGCCCAGGCGATCGTCCGCGAAGGCGCCAAGTACGTCGCCGCCGGCATGAACCCGATGGACCTGAAGCGCGGCATCGACCTCGCCACGGCCGCCGCGGTCAAGGACATCATCGCGCGCTCCAAGAAGGTCGCCTCGTCCGAGGAGGTCGCCCAGGTCGGCACGATCTCGTCGAACGGCGACAAGGAAATCGGCGAGATGATCGCCCACGCGATGCAGAAGGTCGGCAACGAGGGTGTCATCACCGTCGAGGAGGCCAAGACCGCTGAGACCGAGCTCGACGTCGTCGAGGGCATGCAGTTCGACCGCGGCTACCTGTCCCCGTACTTCATCACGAACGCGGAGAAGATGGTCGCCGAGCTCGAGGACCCCTACATCCTCATCCACGAGAAGAAGCTGTCGTCGCTCCAGGCGATGCTGCCGGTGCTCGAGGCCGTGGTGCAGACCGGCAAGCCGCTGGTCATCATCGCCGAGGACATCGAGGGCGAGGCGCTCGCCACCCTCGTGGTCAACAAGCTGCGCGGCGGCCTGAAGGTCGCGGCCGTGAAGGCGCCGGGCTTCGGCGATCGCCGCAAGGCGATGCTTGAGGACATCGCGATCCTCACGCAGGGCCAGATGATCGCCGAGGATCTCGGCATCAAGCTCGAGAACGTCACCCTGCCGATGCTCGGCCGCGCCAAGCGGATCCGCATCGAGAAGGAGACCACGACGATCATCGACGGTTCGGGCGAGAAGGCCGACATCGAGGCGCGCGTTGGGCAGATCAAGGCGCAGATCGAGGAGACCACCTCGGACTACGACCGTGAGAAGCTCCAGGAGCGCCTGGCCAAGCTCGCCGGCGGCGTCGCGGTCATCCGCGTCGGCGGCGCGACCGAGGTCGAGGTCAAGGAGAAGAAGGACCGCGTCGACGACGCGCTCAACGCCACCCGCGCTGCGGTGGAAGAGGGCATCGTCCCCGGCGGCGGCACCGCCCTGCTCCGCGCCAAGAAGGCGGTCGCCGCCCTCTCGAGCGACAACCCCGACGTCCAGGCCGGCATCAAGATCGTGCTGAAGGCGCTCGAGGCCCCGATCCGTCAGATCGCCCAGAACTCTGGCGTCGAGGGCTCCATCGTCGTCGGCAAGATCACCGATAACACCAGCTCCGAGTCCTACGGCTTCAACGCCCAGACGGAAGAGTACGTCGACATGATCCAGGCCGGCATCATCGACCCGGCCAAGGTCGTGCGCACCGCGCTGCAGGACGCGGCCTCGGTCGCCGGCCTGCTCGTCACCACCGAAGCCATGATCGCCGACTCTCCGAAGAAGGACAGCGGCGCCCCCATGGGCGGCGGCGGCGGCATGGGCGGCATGGGCGGCGGGATGGACTTCTAAGTCCGAGCCACCATTGCAACGTCGGAAGGGGGTCGCCGCGAGGCGGCCCCTTTTTTCGTTGCGCTTGGGCCTGGGTCGGCGCCGTCTTCCCGACGCTGTGAAACGATCGGCGAGCGGACGCTTGGACGACGAGGGGGCTCGGGCGGCTTCGGGGAAGCCTGCAGCAGATCTGTCTCGACCATTGGCCGCGCGCGCGCGGCCTCCCGCGGACATCCTGAGCGGGAGGCTCTGACGCGACGCGCTTCAAGCCTTTCAACCGGGAAGTCGACGAGAGCCGCGGCGGCGATTCTGCGAAAAGGACGACAGGAGCGATCGACGACGCGCCGTGTCAGCCCGCCCGCTTTCCGCAGCGGACGTAGGATGCGGTGCCCTTGCCGCTCGTCCAGGTCAGGCGGTCGCCGTCGACGACGAGGCGGACCTGGGAGGACCAGCGCCGGCCGCGCTCGGCGCAGTCCGCGGCCATGGTCCAGGCGTTCCCGACGCGTCGGCCGTCGTGGAAGCTGCAGATCGTCCGCCCGGCACTGGCGCGCTCGGGCGTGATCGTCGCGGGGATGTAGCCGCGTCGGCGCGAGCGCTTGCCGCAGGCGGCCTCGGTCGGCCCCCAGGTTCCGACGTACTCGGCGCGCTCCACGCGCGGCGGCGGTGCGGGCACCGGAGCAGCGGCCGGTGCCGAGACCGCCGCGACGACCGGAGCCGGCGCTTCGACGACGCGCGGCACCTGTACCTCGGGCACCGGCGTCGCGGCCGCGACCGCGATGGTTTGCGGCAAGGGGGGGAAGCCGAAGGCGGGCACCTCCGGCGGGGCGGCGGCGGCCGGCCTGAACGGGAGATCTTCGCTGAGGAACGTCACGCTGTACCCGAACAGGGTGCCCCAGCCGGCGGCGAGCGCGACGAACAGCGCGACCCAGCGCTTCGAAACGGGACGGCCCGCTCCGCTGCTCTGTTCCGTCGGGTACGCCTCGAGCCCCGCCGCCATCGTCATCCCGCCCTCCCCTTCGTGGGCCGCACGCATCCGACGCCGAAATCTTCCGTGCGCCCGTCCGTCGCGACGCGGGAGCGATGGAGATGCCGAAGGTCCGCCGGGACGCCGCCTCGAAGATCCAGCGATTCGCAGACTGCGCACCGCGGGCGACGAAATCTTAACAAGTCTTGCGCGGCGCGAAATCCCTAAACGCGCGAATACGGCGCTGCGGCGGCGACGGATCGCAGGTGGGTCTTCGACGCGACACTTCCGGCGTTGCATCGGTGCAATGGCGGGTGCGCCAATTCACTGCCATGCTCGCGCGCCGCTCCCTTCAGGGCGAGCCAACGAGGCGCCCGATTCCCAGCGATGAGATGCTTCGCCACGGCTCTTGTGATCGCCCTCGTGTCGGGGCCGGCCTCGGCGCAGACGCGGCAGGCGACACCGCGCATCGCCTGCGCGGACGCGATGGAGATGGTCAAGCGCGGCGGCGACGTGACGATCGCGGTCGGCGGCGCGCAGCCCGAGCGCATCGTGCGCGACCGCAGCTTCTGCGACCTGTCCGAAATCGCCGAGCTTCGCCTCGTGCCCACCCGCGACAACCCGCAATGCCCGATCGGCTATCGCTGTCGCGAGCCGGGCTTCGAGGAATGGAACTGGTAGGCGGCCGGCTCACGCGCGGTTGAGCGTCGCGCCCGGGCCGGTGCCACGATCTCGCCACGACCCGCGGTCACTGCCGCCGGGAAGGGCTTCGCGAACGGAGCCGATCGCCAAGATTTCCGGGAGACGCGCGTGGCCGCACTTCGAAGCGGGCTCGGCCTGCAGGCCGTCCTCACGGCGCTCGCCGCCCTCGCGCTGCTGGCGGCACCCGGCGTCCCCGCCCCGCCGCTCTACGTCTCGCTCGCGGGCTTCGCCATGGCCGGCATCCTGCTCGCCTCGGCCAACCTCTCCGCCTACCTGAAGGTCTTCGTCTCGGTCTACGGGATCGGCTACCTCGTGCTCGCCGGCGGCAAGACGCTGGCCGCGATGGGAGCGCTGCCGCCGACGCTCGCCGCCCTGCTCCCGCCGGACTTCGCGGCCACGGGCGCCGTGGTGTTCGGCGGGTTGGTCCTGGCGATCTCCTACCTGAAGCCGATCCGCGCGATCACCCTGATCGCCGATCCGTACTTCGCCAGCCGCGAGGCGCCGACCCGGGAGATCGGCCCGTTCCGCTTCTTCGGCAACACCGAGGGCAAGGTCGGGCAGCGGCTGGTGGCGCTGTCGATCTTCATCACCTTCGCCCAGGTGGCGCTGCAGCTGCGCCTGAACTTCTGGTTCCGCGACCTGTTCAATGCGCTGCAGGAGTACAATGCCGACGCGTTCTGGTACCAGCTCGTCTGGATCTTCGCCCCGCTCGCCACGATCTGGGTCGTGGTCGGCATGTTCGACACCTTCGTCGACGCGTCGCTCCACCTGCGCTGGCGGACCTGGCTGACCCGGAGCTTCTACGAGCGGTGGCTCGACGGCGGCACGCATTACCGCATCCCCTTCACCGGCGAGCACGCGGACAACCCGGACCAGCGCATCCAGAGTGACGTCAACCTGTTCATCTCGCAGACGACGACGCTCTCGATCCGCCTGCTGTCACAGGCGGCGACCCTGGTCTCGTTCATGGTCATCTTGTGGGGCCTGTCGCGCGATTTCGTCTTGCCGTTCACCGACACCGTGGTCCCGGGCTTCCTGGTCTGGCTCGTCGTCGGCTACGCGCTGGTCGGCACCTGGCTGACGCACCTGATCGGACGCCCGCTGATCGGGCTCGACTTCCGGCAGGAGAAGGTCGAGGCCGACTTCCGCTTCTCGCTCGCCCGCTCGCGAATCTACTCCGAGCAGATCGCGCTCCTGCGCGGCGAGCGCGCGGAGAACGTCAGGCTGAAGAGCCTGTTCGGCGAGATCATCGACAACTACCTCGGCATCATCTACCGGCGGATCAAGCTCGGCAGCTTCACGCTGTCCTACAGCCAGATCAGCGTGGTGTTTCCCTACATCCTCGCCGCGCCGAGCTACTTCCTCAAGAAGATCACCCTCGGACAGTTCCAGCAGACCGGCGACGCCTTCTCCAGCGTGCAGTCGTCGTTGTCGTTCTTCATCAACTCCTACGTCACGATCGCGGCCTACAAGGCCAACACCAACCGTCTCGCCTCGTTCAAGCGCGCGATGACGCTGGCCGAGGCCTATTCCGCCGCCTCCGACGGGCTCGGCCACGGCAACGCCACCGGGTCCGACGTGACCGCGACCGGACTGACGCTCGCCCTGCCCGACGGGCGGACGATCGTCACCGCCGACAGCCTTGCGATGACGAAGGGCGCGTCGACGCTCGTCACCGGCCCCTCGGGCTCCGGCAAGTCGACCCTGTTCCGCGCGATCGCCGGGATCTGGCCGTTCGGCAAGGGCCGGATCGACGTGCCCGCCGGCCAATCGGCCCTGGTGCTGCCGCAGCGGCCCTACATTCCCCTCGGCACGCTGCGCGGTGCCGTGTGCTACCCGAACACCACCGACCAGTTTCCGGACGCGGCGATCCGCGAGGCGCTGGTCGCGGCGCAACTGCCGGCTCTGGTCGATCGCCTGGACGAGGTCGACGCCTGGGACCAGCGCCTGTCCGGCGGCGAGCAGCAGCGCCTGGCGATCGCCCGCGCGGTGCTGGCCAAGCCCGAATGGCTGTTCCTCGACGAATCCACCGCCGCCCTCGATGAGCCGAGCGAGGCCGGCATCTACCAGATGCTGCGCGAGACCCTGCCCAACACCACGATCGTCTCGATCGGCCATCGCTCGACCCTGCACGAGCACCATCAGCGCCGGGTCGACATGCAGAGCACGGGGGACGGCCGGTTCAGCCCGCGCGAGTTTCGCGCCGTCGCGCCAGCGGAATAGTCCCGGCTGCAAAACGTAAGACACCGCCGTTAGACGGCTCATCGTCGTCGCTCGAAGTCGCCGTACAGCAATGCGGGAGGGTTCACCCGTCCGCATTGCCAGGTTGAAATAATAAAGGAACCCTCCGGCAGTCCTGACGTTTGATACCCGCCTCAAGAAACTGCGGAGAAACGCATGACCAAGATCACCACTTTCGCCGGTGCCGCCGCCCTCGTTCTGATGTCGTCGGCCGCGTTCGCCGCGCCGTGCTCGACCGGAACCACCGTCACCCCCGACAAGGACGCCAGCAAGGCCTCGACGGTCGATCCGAAGGCCACCGCCAACACCAGCCCCGGCGCCAAGGGCGAGTCGCCCGGCACCGTCGGCGCGATGAACAAGGCCGGTTCCGCCGCCGGAGCCACCTCGCCGGCGGACGTCAACGCTCAGGACAAGGGCAACCCGACCGCCGCGCAGGCTGCCAAGAACGATTGCTGATTCAGTTTAGCGGATCGGCATCGATCCGATCCGAGACGTTGCGCCCGCTCCGGGAAACCGGGGCGGGCGTTTTCGTGCGCCTAGCGCCGCAGGCCGGTCGCCGCCAGGGCGGCCTTGCGGATCGCGTCCACGTCCGGCGCGCCGGGCTTCACGACCCAGCTTCCGCCGACGCAGAGAACGGCGTCGAGCGCGAGCCAGTCCGGCGCCGTCGCCTCGGAGATGCCGCCGGTCGGGCAGAACCGGACCTGCCCGAACGGGGCGGCCAGCGCCTTCAGCGCCTTGATCCCGCCGGACGCTTCCGCCGGGAAGAATTTGAACCGGTCGAGCCCGTGGTCGAGCCCGCGCATGATGTCGGCGGCATTCGCCACCCCCGGCAGGTAGGGGATGCCGCGCTTCAACGCCGCCTCGGTGAGCGGCGCGGTGAGGCCGGGGCTGACGATGAACGTCGCGCCGGCTTCGATCGCCGCGTCGAGGTCGCGATCGTTGAGGACCGTTCCCGCCCCCACCACCGCGCCCTCCACCCGCGACATCGCGCGGATCACTCCGAGGGCGGCCGGCGTGCGGAGCGTGACCTCGAGCGCGGTCAGGCCGCCCTCCACCAGGGCTCGGGCGATCGGCTCGGCATACTCGATGTCCTCGATCACGAGGACGGGGATCACGGGGACGGAGCGCATCAGCGCGTCGATGCCGGTCATGGTTGGATCTCCCGTTTCGTGATCAGAGGCCGGCGGCCGCGAGCATCGCCGAGGCGCCCTGCTCGGCCCCGTCGGCGCCGTGGCGCA
Source organism: Methylobacterium sp. WL116 (assembly GCF_008039455.1). NCBI lineage: Bacteria > Pseudomonadati > Pseudomonadota > Alphaproteobacteria > Hyphomicrobiales > Methylobacteriaceae > Methylobacterium > Methylobacterium sp. WL116. The sequence goes on along the minus strand of NZ_VRUV01000015.1, from coordinate 5,666 downwards.
TGAAGGCGAACAGCTCCCGCCCGGTCCCGGTGGCCGGCGGCGGCGCCGCAGCCTCGTCGCGGGCGGCGAGTTCCGCGTCGTCGACGAGCACCTGCAGCAGCCCTTCCTCCGCGCTGAGCCGCACGATGTCGCCATCGCGGATCTTCGCGATGAGGCCGCCGCCGAGCGCCTCCGGGCTGAGATGGATCGCCGCCGGCACCTTGCCCGACGCACCTGACATCCGGCCGTCCGTGACCAGGGCGACCTTGTGGCCGCGGTCCTGCAGCACGCCGAGCTGCGGCGTGAGCTTGTGCAGTTCCGGCATCCCGTTGGCGCGGGGGCCCTGGAAGCGAACCACAACGACGACATCGCGCTCGAGCTCGCCCGCCTTGAACGCCTTCAGCACGTCGTCCTGGTCGTCGAAGACGCGGGCCGGCGCCTCGATCGTGCGACGGTGCTCGTCCACGGCGCTGGTCTTGAAGGTGGCGCGGCCGAGGTTTCCCTTCACCAGGCGCATCCCGCCATCGGCCTGGAACGGCGCGGCGGGCTTGCGCAGCATCGTGTCGTCGAGGCTCTCGGGCACCGCCTCCTCAAAGGTCAGCGCGTCGCCCGACAGCTTCGGGTCGCGGGCGTGGTCGCGCAGGCGCGAACCGGACACGGTGAGGATGTCGTCGTGCAGCAGGCCGGCGTCGATCAGGCTCGCCATCACGAAGCTCATCCCGCCGGCGGCGTGGAAGTGGTTCACGTCGCCGGAGCCGTTCGGATAGACCCGGGCGATCAGCGGCACCACACCGGACAGCCGGTCGAAATCCTCCCAGTCGAGAACGATGCCGGCGGCACGCGCCATCGCCGGCAGGTGGATCGCGTGGTTGGTCGAGCCGCCGGTGGCGAGCAGCCCGACCACCGCGTTGACGATCGCCTTCTCGTCGATGCAGCGCCCGAGCGGCCGGTAGTCGTTGCCCGACGCGCCGATCTCCGACAGCCGGTGGATCGCGGCGCGGGTCACGGCCTGTCGCAGCTTGGTGCCCGGATTGATGAACGAGGCGCCGGGCATGTGCAGGCCCATCACGTCCATCATCATCTGATTGGAATTCGCGGTGCCGTAGAACGTGCAGGTGCCGGCCCCGTGATAGGAGGCGGATTCCGATTCCAGCAGCTCCTCGCGCCCGACCTTGCCCTCGGCATAGAGCTGGCGGATGCGCTGCTTCTCCTTGTTGGCGATCCCCGTCGGCATCGGCCCGGCCGGGATCAGGATCGTCGGCAGGTGGCCGAAGCGCAGCGCGCCGATGATCAGGCCCGGCACGATCTTGTCGCAGATGCCGAGCAGGGCTGCCCCGTCGAACATGCCGTGGCTGAGCGCGACCGCCGCCGACAGGGCGATGGCGTCGCGCGAGAACAGCGACAGCTCCATGCCGCGCTGGCCTTGGGTGACGCCGTCGCACATCGCCGGCGTGCCGCCCGCAACCTGCGCCGTCGCGCCGACCTCGCGGGCAAACAGCTTGATCTGCTCGGGGTAGCGTCCGTAGGGCTGATGCGCCGACAGCATGTCGTTGTAGGCGGTGACGATGCCGATGTTCATCGCGCGGCCGGAGCGGATCGCGGCCTTGTCCTCGCCGGAGGCCGCGAAGCCGTGGGCGAGGTTGCCGCAGGCCAGCGTCGGCCGGTGCACGCCCGAATCCCGCTCGCGCCGGATGAGGTCGAGATAGGCGGCCCGCGAGTCGCGCGAGCGCTCGACGATGCGGGCCGTCACCGCCGCGACCACCGGATGAATCTCTGTCATCGCATGCCCTCTCGACGGCTCGGAGCCGAAGCGCTCCGAGACCGTCCTGTCCGTGGTCGGGCTCGGGTGAGCCGACCGTGATGCGAACGTCTAGGCCCGCTGCCCGACCGTAAGATGGCGGCGACGGGCAAGACGGCAGGGGAAGCCGGAGCGTCGAGCCTCAGTACTGCCAGAAGATCCGCTGAAGTTCCTTGGTGTCGCTGGTCTTGGTCAGCGCGACCGCCGCGAGGATCTTCGCCTTCTGCGGGTTCAGGTCGTGCGCGACGACCCAATCGTAGGTGTCGTCGGGCTGCTCGGCGTTGCGCAGCACGAACCCGTCGGGCACCCGCGACGAGCGGATGATCAGCGTGCCCTTGGCGCGGATGTCCTTCAGCGTGTCGACGAGATAGCCCGGCACCGAGCCGTTTCCGGTGCCGGCATTGACGATCGCCTTGGCGCCGGCATCGACCGCGGCCTTGTAGGCGCCGGGGAACATGTTGCCCGAGCCGTAGACGATCGCCACCAGCGGCAGGCTGTCGATCGTGTCGATGTCGAACTCGGAGCTGGTGCCGTGGCGCTTGTCGAGGCTGCGGAAGAAGTAGGTCTTGCCCTCGACCACCATGCCGAGCGAGCCCCACTGGCTGAAGAACGCGCTCGGCACGATGTTGGTGCGCTTGGTGGCGTCGCGACCGGACTGGATCTGGTCGTTCATCGTCACCGTCACGCCCTTGCCGATCGCCTCCTTGCTGCCGGCGACCGCGACCGCGTCGAGCAGGTTGAGCGCGCCGTCGGCGGAGATGGCGGTGGACGGGCGCATCGAGCCGACGACGACGATCGGCTTGTCGGTCTTCACCACGAGGTTGAGGAACAGCGACGTCTCCTCCAACGTGTCCGTGCCGTGGGTGACGACCACGCCGTCCACGTCGCTCTGCTTGACGAGCTGCGAGACGCGCTTGGCCAGCTGCACCAGCTGCGCGTCGGTGAAGCTCTCGGAGGCGATCTGGAAGACCTGCTCGCCGCGGACGTTGGCGATGGCCGACATCTGCGGCACCGCCGCGATCAGCTTCTCGACGCCGACCTTGGCCGCCTGGTAGGTCGCGCTGTTGGCGGCATCCGCGCCGGCGCCGGCGATGGTGCCGCCGGTGGCCAGGATCACCACGTTGGGCTTGCCGACCTTCGCCTCGACCGCCGCGTCGGGCATCTCGCGCGCGATCGCCGCCCCCGGCAGCGACAGGCTCGCCAGGAGAACGGCCGCGACCGCGGCACACCGGCTGGATCTGACAGACAGCATCGACAATCCTTCGTCATGACCGCCGCGGCGCGGCGTGCCGGCCGCATGGTAGGCCGGCCGTCCTACGAGGCAAGAACGAAGCCGCTCGCCGAAGCGTCGCCCTCGCCGAACCGTCATGCCGGATCGTTCCGCGAGCTTGAGCGTTTCCTCGAAGCATTCGTCCGGGAGAGGCGCCCCCATGCTGACCTTCGCCAGCCTTCTGGAAGACGTGAAGGGCAACGCGCCCGCCCGTGCAGCGATGTCGCTTCTCGACGCGGCGCTCGCGCGTCGCACGTCGGACGAGCAGGGCGCCTTCTGGCGTGCGATCGACCTGTACTACGTGTCGCGCAAGGCGCCGGGCGCCGAGCCGCAAGCGACGGAGGCGGGTCCCTCTCCCACCACGCAGGCCCCGTGACGATCGGGTCTCGTCCGGCGAGACCGAGGGGTTGATCTCCGGCGAGGCTTGCGCGGCGGTCCCGCTCCGGCCGATCACGCGCACGGCGCGGCACTGCCGGGCCTTCGTGCCACCGCGATCCACAACAGTCAGGAACCCCATGTCCGAACCCGACGACGAGCCCCTCGACGCCGTCTCCCGCCTCTACGCGAAGATGCTGGCGATGGAGATCGTGATGGGCGTGCTGATCGGGCGCCTGTCGGAGGAGGACCCCGAGGTTCGAGAGGATGTGAAGCGCGACGTCGCGGTGCTCCTGGCAGACATGCCGATCGACGGGGCGAGCGAGGAGCTGATCGCCGCCGAGGTCCGTCGCGCTGCCGAGGCGCTGACGAGCGTGCGGATCGCCTGAGCGAGCGGATCGCCGTCGCCGTCAGGCGAAAGGGTTCTTCCCGATGGTCGGTTCCGTCGCCGATTCGGCGACCCTGCCCGGCAGGTCCGCCGCCTCGAGCGACGCGACGATCGCGTCGACCGTGGCCTTGAGCGCACGCGCCTGGGCTAGGCCCGCCGCGTCCCGCGTCAGGTCGAGGGAGCCGTGGAGCGCGATCGTCTCCGGGCCGTTCTCGAACGCGAGCGCCCCGATGGTCCTCACCGCGGCCCCGTCGGCGAAGGGCTCGAAGGCGGCCTCGCCGTCCTTGGATTTCTTCATGGCTGATCCTCAGAAGATCGCGCGGAGCAGTTGCCGCAGCGCACGGTGCAGCGCGCGCACGGCCTCGTGGCCGAGCCAGTCCTGCCAGGTCTGCTCCCGTCCGCGGGGACGATGGTTGGCGATGTCGTCGCGGGAATAGGCGCGCGGCTCCGGTAGGGTCATCGCCGAGGCCTTCTGGCCCGGCGGCAGCGACGGGAAGGCGTCGATCCCGGCGATGGTGCGGAGCGCAGCGAGGGACACCGACTGGAAGGTCCCGCTGCCGTCGTTCGGCGCGAGCCAGGCACCGCCCTCCCCGGCCACCGGATCGTAGATCGCCTTGAACATCTGCGTCGGCACCAGCACCCGGCCGTTGATCGAGGCGAGCTCGTCGCCCGCGTAGACCGGCCCGGTCACGACGAAGAGCTGCCCGCGCCGGGTCGCGAGCCGGCGGGTGCTCTCCTCGATCGCGGCCCACAGGCTCCGGTTCAGCACGCGATCCTGCGGCACGATGTTGGCGAGGCTGAAGGATTGCGCCTGCGCCTCGCCGGTCGGCATGTCGCCGGCCGGCGCGAGGTGGCCGCGGTCGAAGCCGCTGCGGACGTAGTCGTCGAGCCGCGCGCGGTCGTCCGGCGGGACGCGGTCCTCGTCGTGGAAGGCGTCGATCCGCTCCACCAGCCGCGCCGCCGCGACGCTCGCTCGCGTCAGGTGCTCCGCGGCGTAGAGCGGCGTTCGCGCCACGCCGGAATGCAGCACCGCGTAGGCATCGAAGCACAGGGCCAGCGTCCTGGGGGCGAGCTTCGGGTTGGTCAGCTCCGGCGCTCGGCCGTCGGCGAACAGCGCCGGGCAGGCGTCCGACGACCGCGCCGCGCCGCATCCGAGCAGGAGGACGACGGCGGCGAGGCGAGCCAGCTTCAGGAGCACGTGCGGACCCTTCGCGGGCCCGACGGCGTCGGGCGCTCGCGCCACGCGCACGGCCGCCCGAGCGTCCCCTCGAACGGGCGCACGTCTCGGTCGGGCCCACCCGGCACGGTCCGCGGCGGGCAATCCCCGAGATAGGCACACGCGAACGTGAAGTCCCCGTCGACCGGGCGGGGATCGGCCTCGGCTCCGGTGCTGAAGACGGTGGTGAGAATGGTCAGGATTCCGGGCAGCACAATGCGGAGCGACGCGGGCCTCATGTGGCAGCGAAGGCACGAAACCGGGAAAAGAGAGGGATGAAACATTGATCGGATCCCACAAGGTCCGTAATTGGCACTATCATGACAGCGGCCGTACCAACGTTCCCGCGAGCGGGCGACGGCGAATTCGGTCGAGGCGTGGTCGGAACGACCCCGTCGTCACACGAGAGGCGGACCGCGTGCCGGTCGCCTCGGATCGACGCGGCCTGCCACGGATGCCTTTCGGGCCGGACGTCATAAGCGAGCGAGTGGTTCATTGACACCTCAAGAAAACGCCCCCTCGATTTTGGACGGTTTGTCCGAGACGTCCGCGTTGCGGTTGCTTCCGGAGAGCGATCTCCGGGCGGTGGCGGACGCGGTTCGCTCGGAGATGATCGAGGCCGTGTCGGTGACGGGCGGTC
>NZ_VRUV01000159.1:0-8708 GCF_008039455.1 Methylobacterium sp. WL116 | reverse complement strand
GACGACCGATGGCATGGGGATCGAGGTCGTCGGTGCCCTCTACCGGGACCTCATCCGACGCCTCGGCCTCAAGGCGGGCGAGTTGCGGCTCGTATGAGCGTCCCGCCGCTCCGTCGAGGCGGCGCGCGTTCAGTACCCGTGTCGAGCGCCCGCCTGCTTCTTCGCCTTCTTCAGACGCCGCAAGCCCCGGATCGCCCGGACAAGCCTCTTGGCTTGCCGCTTCTCACAGGCCTCCGTGACAGCGCGGCTGGCGACCTTGACCATGAAGTGCCCATCGGCGGTTCTCTCGTTGGTGACGTAGTGCATCGTCGGATCTCCTGCTGTCAGGGTGGTCGGGAATCGTGGAGCTTGTCTCCGGGATGATTACGAAGGCGTCATGCGTCTGCGCTTTTGCGCGGTGGAGCACAGGCTACTACAATTAGGCGGCGGCATTTGCGCTGCAAATCTGCCTCCCGCCCTCGTGATGCAGCAGCTGCGAGGCCTCCCGCTCACCGGCTGGTTGATATGTCCTGGGCCGCGACCTCCACAGCGGCTTGCGCCAGGTCCTGTTGGAAGCGTGGATCGCGGAACAACGCCTCAGCGATGACGGCCGCCGTGATCTTCCCTGCTTCGAGATCGGACGGGAAGTGCGTGCCCGCGATCATGCGGTTGGCCCCATACGAGCTTGCGAAGGCAAACAGCGCCTGGCGTTTATCCGGCACGAGATGCGAGAGCACCGTGGCAGCGAGATACCCGAACGTGGCGTGACCGCTTGGGTAGGACGTGCTGGCGGAGCGGTGGCCGAACGTGGCGAGATCGGGCTTCAGCGTGTAGGGGCGCGGCCGGGCAATGGCGTTTTTGGCCGCCAGCACGATCAGCTCGCCATCCTGGAACACGCGCTCGATCAGCCCGGCGGTGACCGGCATCGTCTCCGCGGTGAAGGCCGGACCCAGAACACCGCTGAAGCGGTCGAGCGTGCACGGGAGGTTCGCCGTGATGCGTCGCTCATCCTCGGAAGTGCGGGCGCCGACGGCCGCCTCGACCGCCTGCATGTCGGCCCTGGCCGGCTCCGAACCTGCCGCAGGCGGCGGGGGTAGGACACGTTGCAACGCCATCGCGGTCGGATCGACGTAGGTGCTGCGCAGCGTGCCTGCAGCCGCAGGCAGGGCGAGAAACAGAAAAACCGCGAGCGTCGCGGCCCGCCGGCGGCGGCCCATGCCGGAAACGTGATGTATCACTGACCCCTCCTTACGTTCTGCTCGGCAGTATCGCCTGCAACCACGCCGCCGGTCCGCCAAGGGGCTCCTCGGAAGCGGTTTCGGGCATCAGCGCCACCAACACCGCGAGGGCGACCGCCGCGGCGGCGGCACAGGCGAGATAGGCTGCGTCGAACCCCGCCGTCTGCACCAAGGTTCCGGCGATCACGAAGGACAGGGAGGCGCCCGCGCCCTGCACGGTTCCGATAAGACCGTGGGCGGCGTTGTAGCGGCCGGTGCCACGGGTGATGTCGGCCATCACCAGGGGCTTCATCGCGCTGAGCAGTCCGGCGCCGATGCCGTCGAGGCACTGGACCGCGATCAGCCAGTATGGGTCGCGCCAGGCGAGGTAGAGCAAGGCCCGAACGGGCAGCGCGGCAAAGCCGATCACGAGGAGGGGCTTGCGCCCCCAGCGTTCGGCACGGCGGCCGACGATGAGCCCCACCGGCACCATCACCGCCTGGGCGCCGATGATGCAGACTGAGACGATGACGGACGACCAGTCCGGGCGCGCGCGCCCGATTTCCTGCGCCACGAGGGTCAGAAGCGGCGCGTTGGCGAAATGGAACAGCCCAACGCATGCGGCGAAGACCACGAGCGGCCGGCTGGTCAGCAGCGACCGCCACCCGGCGGGTGCGTCTTCCGCTTCGCCCTCACCGCCACCGCGGGCCCGGCGCGCATCGATTGCCCGACGGGGGATGGCGTAGAGGGCCGCCGCCGAGACGATGGCGCAGGCGGGCACCAAGAGGAACACCGCCCGGTCTGGGAACAGCCAACCGACGAGGCCGATCAGCACGGCGATGGCGACGTTCCCGGTACGCTCCAGGGCGGCGTTGCGGCCGAAACGTCGGGCCAGCTTCCCGGCGGGGAACAGGCCGAGGGTGAGCGTCGCTACGGCTGGGCTGAGCATGCCGCCGACCGCCGCGAGAACGCAGGAGGCGACGAGCACGGGCCAGAAGTTTGGAAAGAGCGCGATGAGGAGGGTGGCCAGGGAGAGCGCGACCAGGGCACCGAGCAGGATCACGCGCTTGTCGCGGACCGCGTCGATGGCGGTGCCTATGGGCGTTTGTACCACGATGCCGACGATGCCCGCCACCGTGCTCACCAGCCCGACCGAGGCGTCGTCCCAACCGCGATGCACGTAGAGGTAGACGTTGAGGTAGGGTTTGATCGCCCCGTTCACGTCGATCAGCAAAAGGTTGAGCAGGTCGAGCGACTTGGAGATGTAGCGTTGGCTCGAAGCGGGTGGCTGCCCTTGTCCTTCACCGATGTCATGATCCACGTGTTTGGCTCCCTTTCCTGCCAAGCTAGGGTGGGCAGGACTGAACCGAAGTAGGCGGACCCTATTTACGCATGACCGGATTGGATCGGAGGAAGAACGTCTGTTTCGGAACGAAGGGGCAGGGTCCGGTTGCCGCCCCAAGCCGCCATTCGGCTACCGACCCGATGCGGTCGCCGATTGTCCATTGGAGGGACCTCGAGAGCGGACGCTCGCGGTCCCCCTATTTCGGCGCAACTAGATCAGTGCATACCCCGTATCAGCGCGCTCGACTCTTCCGCTTGTGGCGAGGTGCATCCCAGTCACCCTCAAGCCGTCCGCCGCCGCACGGTCGAGGATGCGCCGTCGCGTCGTGATCGCCTCCGCCGGATCGGTGTCCCAAATCACCGTCCAGTCTGGGTGGGGCATCTGCAGGATCCGGGAGTGGACAATGTCGCCCCAAATCAGCAGTCGGTCGGAGCCGTCCGCGATCAAGACGCCCATATGTCCCGGTGTATGGCCGGGCAGTGGAAGCGCATGGATGCCCGGCGCGAGTTCCGCTTCGCCGGAGACACGTCGGATCCGGTCGGGATAGGCCGCCAGCACCGCCTGCGCTGTCTCGAACATCGGGCTCAACGCAGCCGGAGCAGATGCTCTGGCAGCCGCATCTGACCAGTAGGCCACCTCGCGATCCTGCAGCACGAGTTCGGCGTTCGCGAACCGCGCGAGACGGTTCGGCGTCAGGAGACCGCCAGCATGGTCGGCGTGCAGATGGCTCAGCCAGATGGTCTCGACCTGATCCGGCCGCACGCCCTCCGTCGCCAGTGCCGCGGTCACCCGGTCGAAGCCCGGCCCGAGCACGGTGCCGCAGCCCGCATCGAGCAGCCAGTGACGTTCCCCGCGTCGGATCAGGAACGCGTTGACCGGTTCCGGCGACGGGCCGTTCGCGGGAAGACCGGCCCCCATCAACAGGGCCTGTCCGGCCTGGCTTTCCGCAGCCGGGATCATGCTCGGCTCCAGCGGAAAGAGACCGTCGCACAACGGCGTCACCGTGAACGCACCGACCCGGTAGGGGCCGCTTGATGGCGCGGCCGCCGCAGAGAGGTGTAACCCGAGCGGGAGCAGGGCGGACGCGGCCAGCAGGTTGCGGCGGGAGAGATGAAGCGACATGGCTGGCTCCGTGGCGAGGGGACAGCGCTATCCTCCGGATCGTGCCGGGATGAGGCCAGGGAAGTCCACCCGCTGAAGCCCGGGCATTCTTCCCGTCTGATTGAGCCATGGCTTGCGCACCTCGACGAGCTCGGTGCCAAATAAGTCTCGCTTCGAGCCCGGCCGTTGGATCCATGAGCCTGCCCACGCATCTCGCTCTGCGCCTCCTCGTGGTCGCCGTGCTCTGCTTGGCGGGGGCTCTTGCATGGGCTGCCTGGGAGGCCCATGCGAGCCTCCGCTGGGAGGCTGCCATGTCGGCGGATCGGATCGCTGCGCAGCTAGCGCGTCAGCCGGGCCTCGGCAGCGCCGGACCGGCCGCAATGCCGGCCAGCGCGCCGCAGGCCGCGCCGGCCATCGTCACGCTCCTACCGGGCATCTGTGCCGACATTCATCTCGGCGTGGAATTGCCTCGCCGCTACTGCGGTGACTGGGACGGCTTCGATGCCGCGCCAGCTTGGTTCCGCGGAGCCCTCATCTGGGAGGCCGCTGCCGCGCCGACGATCCGGCCGATCGTGTATCGCGACCGCACTATCGGCAGTGTCACGGCATGGCCCGATCCGATGGCTTCGGCGGTGCGGCTCTGGCGGCGCACGCGTCTCGCAGGTGGGCTAGCTCTTGGTTTGGCGGCGGCGACGGTGCTTCTCAATTGGATCGCCGTGACGCGCCTCGTCGCTCCGGCCGGGCGGATCGTGCAGGGGTTGGAGAACCTCGACGCGGCCGGCACCCGACCGCCGCTGCCACGCTTCGCCGCCACCGAGTTCGACCGGATTGCCCGCGCCTGCAACGCACTCGCCGACCGGCTCGCCCACACAGAGGCCGACCGCGCCAGCCTGATGCAGCGGCTCGTCACGGTTCAGGAAGAAGAGCGGCAGGCCCTCGCGCGCGACCTGCACGATGCCTTCGGCCAGTGCCTCGCCGCCGTGGGGGCGCGTGCCGCGGCGATCGAACTGGCTGCACCCCCGGAGTGCGAGGATCTTCGCGAGGACGCCCAGGGCATCGAAGCCGTCATCGTCACCATGCGGGAGAGCCTGCGTGGAGCCCTGGCCCGCCTCGAACTGCCCGATCTCGCCGAAGCCGGATTGGAGGAGGCGCTGCGTAGCCTCGTTGTGGACTGGCGAGGGCAACTCAGGTCCGGCCCGGCCCTGCATCTCGATGTAACGGGCGATCTCACCGACATGCCGGAGAACGTGGCGGCGAGCCTTTACCGGATCGCGCAAGAACTCCTGACGAACGCCCTGCGCCACGGTAGGCCGAGCCGGGTCTTCCTCCGGCTCGACCGGTCGGAGGCCGGACAACGAACGGTGACGCTGACGCTGGACGATGACGGCGGGGGCGATGTGTCCCAAGCCGCGTCCCACACGGGTCGTGGAATCGTCGGCATCCGGGCCCGGCTCGCCGCCCTCGGCGGAAGTTTCTCGCTCACCGGCACCGGCACCGGGCTCCGTGCCTGCGCCTCCGTTCCAACCGTCGTCTGAGGTCGCCCATGGGCACGTCCATCCTCCTCGTCGATGACCATCCAGTCGTGCGGGAGGGCTATCGCCGTCTGATCGAGCGACAGCCGGGCTTGGTCGTGGTCGCGGAAGCCGAAAGCGCGGCAGCGGCCTATTCCCAATACAAGGCTCACGCGCCCGATCTCGTAATCCTCGACCTATCGCTGCCCGGCCCAAGCGGCATCGAGGCCATCCGGCACATCCTCCAGTGGGATGGGGCCGCCCGCATCGTCGTGTTCAGCATGCGCACCGGGGCGGTGATTGCGCGCCAAGCCTTCGCCGCAGGGGCGAGCGGGTATGTCAGCAAGGCGAGCCCACCCCGTCAGCTGCTGGCGGCGGTGGCGGCTGTGCTCCGCGGCGAGCGGGCGATGAGCGCCGACATCGCGCACGTGATCGCCCAGGACGAGGTGGCTGGGGGGCGCACGGCGCTTGACGACCTCAGCCCGCGGGAACTCGAAATCTTGAGCCTGACCGCGGGCGGCATGACTGCCCAGAGCGTAGCCGAGGCGCTGTGTCTGAGCCTCAAGACGGTGCACAACAACCTCTCGGTGATCCGCGCCACGCTTGGGGCGCGCACCGATGCGCATCTTGTCTGGATCGCGATCGGAGCTGGGCTGGTGTTGCCCTCCGAGGAACTACCTCTGGGGAAGCCCTAGGATTTCGTCCGCTTTCAAGACCTCTGGACCAAAAGCTGACGGGTAGGAAACCACCCAAATCGGCGCGTCAGCTTCAGCGACTTGATTGCCGAAGCTGACGTGCCGCATGGGTCTTCAAGGCACTTTAAACGGCTTCTGGTTTCGGCGCGGACAAGCTTCTGTATGCGGGGAGGACCGTTTAGGTCCTTTCGCAGCGTCCTTGCGCGCGGAGTGCGGAGACGATGACGGGAGGTATCGGCGGCGCGACCAACTTCCCTCTGCCGATACTTGGCGTTCCAGAGAGCCGAGCGTGAGCGAAGACTCAATGAGCGTCCAGTCACACGCCCGAAGTCCGCGCGTGACTTCGGGAATGGCGGCAATGGCCGTTTGCAAATCTTCAGGCTTGAGCGTCTTCTTGTAGTTCCGTGAGTTCACGGTGGCGCCCTCATGGCCCATCATCGACTCGCGGATCGGATCGAGCACCAGCCGCCGGATCATCTCCGTATTACCGAAATGCCGGAAGGAATGGAACGTCTTGCGCTCCTCACGGGCCAAGGGCACGGCTTCGTCCAGAACGACCGTCCAGCGCTTGTCGAACAGGTTCGACAAGGGCGTGTTCTCGCCAAACTTCGCTATCTCCGCGAAGATCAGATCGCTTCGTGCACCGGATCTGCCCCGCACGTAATCCAGGAAGCCAAGGCGGATCAGCTCTGGATGGAGTGGCAGCGTCCGACGCGACACCGCGTTCTTCAGGCGCCGTCTGCGTGTCGGCCGGATCTTGAGCGTGGCCTGCTCCAGGTCGATGTCACCGAGCTCGAGGTAGACCAACTCGGACAGGCGCGCGCAGGTGTAGTAGCCCAGGAGCGGCAGCCAGTAGACGACTGCGAAAATCTGCTGCCCCCGTGCGACCCGCAGCATCTCCGCCTCCGAGGCCGTCGACGTCCAGACGGGGTGCGCGAATAGAGTCTTAATCTCGTCGACCTCGAAGGCCGGTCGCTTCTCGCCGTCCCGCTCCGGGTCGATTAGGCGGAAGTCGCTTAAGAGCTCGACCTGCCCAATCGGACGCTGCTTGGCCCTACAGTACTTCGCGATCGTCGAGAGCTGCGTGATATGCCGGTTCACGGTCGCGGGGCTGAGCCCGACTTTCTCTGTCTGCCCCGCGGCCCGCATCGTTCGGCCGCGCTCGACCAGGTCCGCAATCGACAGTGCCGCATCACGTGAACTCTTGCCGTAGGACTTCGGCAGGTTCGAGAGGTTCTGGATATAGGCAGCGAGATGGGCATGCCGGATCTGCCGCAGGTCATCGGTGCCGGCGACGTCGCCCAGCATTGCCGCGACCGCCCGATGCTGCCGTTGGGTCTTCTCGTCCCAGGTGGCGCCCTTGTGCGTGATGAGCTCTTCGACCATCTCGGTCAGCGAGTTCTTGACCGGGCCAGAACCGGCTTCGCTGTCCTCATGCGCATGGTCCAGGCCTCGCTGGTCGAGGGCTGGAGCGCAATCGGTGACGGCTGGACCGCGATCCTCTCCGTCAAGCTCCGAAGATCCAGACGATGGCCTTGACGCCTCTTCCGGCGCGGCGGCCTCCGTTTTTGAAGGGTACGACGCAGGAGCTGGCGCCGCGGGTGGATGTTTCCGGTCGGCTATGGGGTCTTGCTCGGGTGCCGGCTGGCCGACGGGCTCGGATTTAGGAGTAGCCGGATCTGTATAACTGCTTTCTGACAGCGGCGGTGTTGTGGGGGCCTGGACCTCGAAGTCGCCCCACTCGAAACTGTCAGCGCCGTCGAAGTCGGATGCGGCCCAGCCCAGCGTGTCACGCGGCATCTCGCCCCTGGCACGCATCGCCGAGAGGTTGGCCCAGGCCTCCCGTGGATCTGCCCGCGCCTCGGCATAAGTCGAGGCGAACTCGCGTGAAACATGGCCGGAGAGCGCCGCCAGCCCACGCAGGCAGCGATTGAGGCCAGCCTCCGTTAAAGGCTCGTTCATGCTGGTCAGCATTGTCTGAAGATAAGCGCGCGGTGGCGTGAGCCGGCCGGTTTCGTCCGGGCGACCGAGATCGCGGAGGTAACCGTTCTCGATGCGCCGTCGGATAGCCCCGCGCTCGCTCAGGCTGAAGCCTTCCCGCTTCAGGCGGCCATCAAGTTCACTGTCGTACCCTGCGTCGAAACCTTCCTCTGCCGCTAGCGTCTGCAGGCGTCCGAAGATCCGATACTCCCGCTCCCGTTTCTCCATGAGCGTGGGCCAGTCGCCGATGAGAGGCGCGCGCGGTGGATTGAGGTCACGCTGCAAGCGCGCGATCCGCGCGCTTCGCTCCCGATCGACGAAGGCGCGGAGGTGGTCGCGGATTTGAGCCGCTGTTTGCATGGCGGGGTCATCCCGGACGCGGAGGCTTTCCGCGTTGAGTCCCCAGCCGAGTGTGCGCGCACTTGCTGGGTCGGAGGTGCCCAGGCTCAGAGCGACCGTGATGGACTTCCCCCTAACCGGGGCACCAGAGGGTCGCGTCCGCTCATCGCAACGGAATCGCCTTCGCCACCAATATACCGCCCCGCGACGGTACACGTTAGAACAAATCGTCAACGGCCTGCCCCTGTGGACAAGCGCGTGCAACAGCTCTGCGTACAATCGGTGAGGCCGCCGAAGCGGCTGAGAGCCAATTGCAATCAGATCAATGACTTAGCGGAAGCTTGGCTGGGGCGCCAGGATTCGAACCTGGGAATGGCGGTACCAAAAACCGCTGCCTTACCACTTGGCGACGCCCCACCAGAGGACGGCGCTGTCTAGACGCGGATGCGCGGACAGGCAACTGGTTTGACGGGGGCGGTGGAGAGGCGCGCGATGGGCGGCAGGGTGGCTTTGGTGACGGGGGCGGCGTCCGGCCTCGGGC
>NZ_VRUV01000158.1:0-8735 GCF_008039455.1 Methylobacterium sp. WL116 | reverse complement strand
GGAAATAGGGGCTCTTTTGCAGCTACGGTTTCCTGAGCCCTGAGACGACCCGGTGCCATACTTGCATATAAAAAACTGAACCTTTGCATTCATGCAAGTGTTCAGCATGTCTACCAAGGGGGAGACATAAGTGTTTGACACAGCAACACTCGGCATCGTGATCGCTTGTGTTGCATGCAAGCGATGTTGAACCTGCGACATCTTGTGGCTTTCACCACTCGACTTGCCATGCTCTCACGTCGTCGTTGCCTTGCAAGGCACGACGCGAGTGGAGATTGTGATGCAGGATCAAGAGTTTATTGATGCTCTCGAAGCGGTGGCCGTTCAGCTTCTCCGCAGGGCTGATGCCCTCTCTGGCGATGACATGATGGAGCCATGCCATCTTGTGCTCACGAACGCCGCCACGGGCGTGCTCATCGCACTCAACGTCCTCAGCAAGGCAAGGCCATCAGCGATCGAAGCGCCGACTGCTCCGAGCATCCCGGTTAGCATTGCGGATCGCGCGATCCTCTCGCACCGCGCGGTCTGACTCCACCTGCCGGAGGCGGCTCAACTCATCCGCCTGTCGTTCCTGAGCACGGGCCGCGTCGCGCAAAGCGTTCGTGGCCCGTGTGTCGTCAAGGCTCTGTCCCGCCACAGGGGTGGCGATCAGTAGAAGCAGAGTGGCGAGGCGGTAGGTCGGCACGTCAATCCTCGGTGAGATGCTGATGAAAGATGCCACCGTGAGTCATGCTCACGGCTGCAAGCTCACTCTGTAGCTCAAGAGCGCGGACCCGATGATTTCGCGCCACGGCAGCAAGACCCTTGGCGATCAGGTCGTCGCCTAGGGCGCTTGCCTTCGCAGCGATAGCCCCAAGCTGGTCGGCAGAAGCCTCCTCGGTCTCGATACCGCTCGCTAGAATGCACATCAATTGTAGGACGGCTTCATGCATCGCGGCGAGATAGGCCGAGCCTCGCAACTGGCAAGCGGATCATGCCGCATACGGTGGCGTCGGTGCGATCAATCCGAGGTAGGACGACCACACGCGGCGCTTGTCGAGAGCGGCGAGCTTTTCCAGGGCTTGTAGAGCCGAACCTAGGAAACTCGCGTCATCCTCGGCACAGCGTAGGGCGCGGGTGACGGTTTCGCCGCGCGAGCCGGCCACAAGCTGGACGATGGCCCGAAGGCCCCGGAGGCGTGCGACGCGCTCGCATGCCGTGATGGCCGGATCGAACGGCCCCCAGTGATCTGACGATTTCATTTTTCTTCTCATTGGAAGCCGGAATTGATGTCCGGCCGCTGATTTGGGGCTTGCCTAACAACTCCATACCGACGTATGGTCTTGTCAGTCCGGTGGAGATGCCCTGATGTCCGACGCCCTTCGCCCCCTTGTTGCCTACCTCCGGGTCTCCACGGATCGTCAGGGCAAGAGCGGTCTCGGGATCGCGGCACAGCGCCGGGCTATCGAGGTGTTTGCTGAGGCCAACGGGTTCGAGGTCGTTGCCGAGTTCGAGGAACATGAGTCCGGCAAGGGTACCGATGCCTTGGATCGTCGCCCCAAGCTCGCCACTGCCCTCGCCGCCGCGCGCAAGGCCAAGTGCGCCGTCATCGTCGCCAAGCTGGACCGTCTGTCCCGCGACGTGGCGTTCATCGCCGGCCTTATGGCTCAGCGGGTGCCGTTCTTCGTCGCGGAGCTTGGAGAGAACGTCGATCCGTTCATGCTCCACATCTATGCCGCCCTCGGTGAGAAGGAGCGGGCCATGATTTCGGATCGCACCCGCAAGGCTCTCGCTGAGAAGAAAGCCTCCGGCATGATCCTCGGAAACCGGACGAACCTCGCAGAGGCCAGCGCCAAGGGTGCCGATGCCAACCGCGCCGGCGCCGACGCCTTCGCCGCCAACGTCCTCCCGATCATCGCCAGCATTCGCGCCAACGGGTTCGAGACCAACACCGCCATCGCTACCGAGTTGAACGCACGGCGGGTTCGGACGGCTCGTGACGGCGTGTGGAGCGCCGTTCAGGTTCGGCGCATCCTGGATCGCTCTGCATGAACAATAATGGACCGTCTCGGAGAACCGTTCAAACCAAGGAAGGCAAGGGACAAGGCGTCCCCCTTGTTCGATGAGGGGAGGGAAGCGCTAATGTATTTCACTTCCTCTTAGTTCTAGGCGCCCTCCAATTTCCGGGAAATAGCCCCTCCCTAGCTTTAATCTTTGCAACACGATTATTTGCCCGCTCTTGCGCGTCGGCACTGTCATCTGGATCGATCATCTGAGAGCGGGCGCTCCGCCGAAGCGTAGTATCGATGTCGTCCAGCAAATCTTCCGCAAGGCTTCGGGCCCGACCTATCGATGATAACGCCTGCCCCCGCACACCATGCGGAAGCTGATCTAATTCAAAATTACGTAAGCCGATGACTCCTTCTTCGACAAGTTGAGAACAACTCGTCAAACGCTTTCTGATGTCGCGCAATCTCCTTAACCGACCGCTGTTAAGGTCGAGTTCATCAATTGTAAATTCACCGACTTCAGTCTTTGACTCAAGTTCAACATCCTCGCATTTAAAGTGCTGACTTCTGACATCTTGATCAGATCTAAAATAACGGAAGCCGGCCTTTATGGCTGCTTCTGAGGGAATGCGATCTGACTTGCGCATATTGCACGGGTCGCATGCCCACATAAGGTTTTCGTATGCGTTGACCAAGTCCGGCCTCGAAGCGCGAGGATAGTAATGATCGATTGCATATCGAACAGCCTGCGCTTCCGCTTCAGTCATTGTACAGTAACAGCAGGAATAGAAGAAATCATGTCGCAATACCTCACGGTAATCCGAATAGCTACTCCGTTTCTCTACGTCTGATCTAACTACCAACTCATGAGAGTCGCCATGAACAGATAACTCTTTGGACTTTGTCATACGATCTTATCTTCTCCGGCCCCTTTGTTGACCGGTAAGCTTACTCTTCAATACAGCCATTTCTTTAATGAGCCGCTCAACGGCAATGACCTTCTCTTCGAGGAGATCAAAGCTTGTACCATATTTTGCGTCTTCAATCCTATCGAGTGACCATCTGACATACGCTAATTTATTAATCTCTTCCTGGCGGATCTCGCCAGCGTATTTCTTATCGAGCAATGCCCGACGAGTGCGCTCAAGCTTGTCTATTTCACCCTGCGAAACATTAGCAGTATGAACACGTGCCGCGATTTTAGATGTGGCTGCATAATTTCGTGCGTCAAAAGTTGGCAGGCTCAGGGCCTCTACCGCGGTGTTATGAGCCTCGAAATTTGACGAAGGCGTGCGTACACCATTGTACGTGTCACCCCGCGGGGAGTACGACTCCGCGACATTATCGTTTTGAAGTGCTGCTGAGGAGCTTCTCATCCCATTCGTTCCCTTCGGCAATAGCCTCAAAATATGCCAGTGCGGCACGCTGAGCAAGCCTTACGGTATCCTGCACCTGCTTCCTCTCTATCGATTTTCCGCTTAAGTATAGGCGTTGCCAGTCAAAGGAAAAATTAATCAAATCTTCATGCTCATCACCTTTGACAATCGTGTATATACAACGGTCTTCTTCTGTTTCAGATTTTTTTAAAGTAGCAGTTATCTGCATATGATACGAGGAAAGTTTATTATTCCAGGGACGACCTAAGTACATTAAGAGTTTCGCTACACCAGGAGGCATGTCTTCTTGGTTTGTTACGGACGTAGTGACCATTCCAATACGTTTTAACTTTCGTCCAGCCTCGTTTGGTACGGATACTAATAGTTCGATAGCTTTTTCGACTGTTCTATCTAGAAGTATGCTATACGGCGCATCTTCTGAAGTCGTTTCTACGCGAGGCAAGCCGCCGCTAGTCAGCTTGGCTCTAACCTTGTGCATAAAAGCTACCGAAATTTTCGTAGGATCAATGCTATATGTGTATCCATCCTCGCCTGAAAATTGAACAGCAAACGACTCATGCTTCTCCATAGTAAATTTTGCTTTATCTTGATCGTAATAGCTGTTAGTGATGGCAGTCAACGAGCCAAGCAAAGTATCGCCCGACAAGAAGTTTGGGTCGAGCTTGAAGCCAACGGTTGGCGTCGAAGCTAATTTATCGCACCAGCTTGCCATTAAAAATCCTACTCTGGTCCGCCCTAGGCGTGGCCGGTTGCCGTGGCTCTGGTAAATTCGGTTGCCGCTTGTGGCGCGGTTGCCGGCCTTTGATACTCGTAAATGGTGAGGCGAGCTATTGCCCTCATTACAGTGCGTAGGTCCCGATCCTGGAAATGCCGTTCTACGTGGCTACTGTCGCGGACCTGTGACATTGAGGCAGGCTACGTCGGCAAATTCATGCCGTCGGCGGTTGTCTCAACATTCAACGTGCGTTCATAGCAAGGCGGCGCAAAGCATGTCAGTCTATCGACCGAAGGACCGCAACGGCAAAGAAGCGGACGTATACAAGTTCGATTTTCAGCATGCCGGCCGCAGGTATTCGGGCTCTACTGGCGCAACTATTGAAAGAGAAGCACTTCGCGTTGAGAAGGCTGAGCGCGAGAAAGCCAAGCAAGAGGTGAAGCTCATCAAGCAGGCTAACGGTGCGCTCTGGACCTGGGGCGAGGCCGGGATCACCTACTTCAAGGAGGTTCTCAACGAGACCTTCGATGCGACCTCGAAGAGTTGGTATCTTTGGCTACAGGACGAGATCGGCCTGTCCACGCCAATCCGGGACATCGACACCGCGTTCGTGCAGCGCCTGATGATACACAAGCTGGCGACTGCGAAGGGGAGGGATGGCGGTCAGGTCTCCAATGCGACCCTGAACCGAACCGTCCAGGAGCCAATCCAGCGCATCCTTCGCCACGCACACAACGTCCATGGCCAGCCGGTCGCGAAGATCCTCTGGAAGTCCATCCGGCGCAAGGAGCCGAAGGTTCGCATCCGCGAGCTGCGTGGTGACGAAGAGACCCAGCTGATGGCTCACATCCGCGAGGATTGGCGGCCCCTGTTCCGCTTCTGCATGATCTCAGGCTTCCGTATCCACGAAGCGGTCAACCTGCGCTGGCGCGATGTCGATGTCGCGAACCGGGTGATGTACGTCTTCGGCAAGGGCGAGAAGCCGGCCACCGTCCCGATGCCGCCGTCGATCTCAGCGATCCTCGAACCGCTGCGGGGGCATCACCCCGAGTTTGTGTTCACCTACATCTCAAAGCGATCCACCGACAACCACGGGATGCTCGGCCTCACGTTCGTCAAGGGCCAGCGCTACCCGATGACGGTGAAGGGCGCGAAGAAGATGTTCATCACCTTCCGCGACCGCGCCGGCCTTCACGATTTCCGGCTCCACGACCTACGGCACACCGCTCTGTCCCGGATCGTTCGAGCCACGAAAGACCTACAAGCGGCTCAGCGCATTGGCAGGCATGAAAACATCAACACCACGATGCGGTATGCACACATTCTCGACGAGGACGTTTTCGCCGCGATGGAGGCTGGAGCGCAGCTTTCGGCGACCACCGCTGTCGTGGGACAGGATGCAGGAAGTCCCACGAAAAGTCCCACGACACCCGCGAGTGCCAGAAAAAGCCTATTGAAATCAGTTGCTTAGGAAAGTTGGCGACAAGGACATCCCGCAGGTGGCGGAGATCTTCGGGACGAAGCTCTGAGACTGCAAGCCCTCCCCCCGCACCCAAGTCGGGCCTGCCCGACTTGGGCACACGGGGTGCGGATCTCGGGCGAGCACGAGATCCGTCGGGGAAGGGAAGAGCCGGTCCTACACCACCACCGTGATCGCCTGCGCCGCGCGGGTCAGGCCGGTGTAGAGCCACCGCGCCCGGTGCTCGCGGAAGGCGAACGATTCGTCGAACAGCACCACCTTGTCCCACTGCGAGCCCTGCGCCTTGTGGACGGTGAGGGCGTAGCCGTAGGTGAACTCGTCGGTCTCCCGGCGCAGGAAGGCCGGGATCTCCTCCTCCGACCCGGAAATCACGGCGCGTAAAACCTTGATGTCGATGGCGCGCTTGCGCGTGCCGGCGTCGTCCTCCGGCACCACGTCGAGGCGGATCGTGTCGGGGCGGGGCGGTGCGCGCAGGGCCTGCACGGTCCAGGTCGAGCCGTTGAGCAGGCCCTTGGTGCGGTCGTTGCGCAGGCAGACCAGCTTCTCGCCCACCGCCGGCATCGGGTCGACGTGGCCGGCCAGCTCCCGCAGCCGCCCGTTGTAGAGACGGCGGGTCTTGTTCATGCCCACCAGCACCTGGTCGCAGTCGAGCACCTGGGTCGGGTCGATGGCGCGGCGCGAGACCACGCGGCTGGCGCCGTACTCGCCGAGCGCGAGCCGGCCGCCCTCGCGCACCGTCATCGCCATGCGCACGATCGGGTCGTCCTTGGCCTGGCGGTGGACCTCGGTCAGCATCACGTCGGGCTCGGCCTCGGTGAAGAAGCCACCGCCGCGCACCGGCGGCAGCTGCGCCGGGTCGCCGAGCACCAGCACCGGCTTGTCGAACGACAGCAGGTCGTGGCCGAGGTCGGAATCGACCATCGAGCACTCGTCGATGACGATGAGGTCGGCCTTGGCCGCCGGCCCGGCGCGGTTCAGCGAGAAGGCGGGGCCGCCCTCTTCCGTCTCCTTGGTGCGGTAGATCAGCGAGTGGATCGTCGCGGCGTCCTGGCAGCCCTTCTGGCGCATCACCGAGGCCGCCTTGCCGGTGAAGGCGCCGAACACCACCGAGCCGTCGACGTCGTCGGCGATGCGGCGGGCCAGCGTGGTCTTGCCGGTGCCGGCGTAGCCGAACAGCCGGAACACCTGGGCGGCGCCCTTGTCCTTGCGCCAGGCGGCGATGGCCTTCAGCGCCGCGTCCTGCTGCGGGGCGAAGCTTTTGGGGAGGCCCTCGCTCACGGCCAGCGCACGGTCGGCGGCAGCGACGACAGGATCGAGGCGACGTTGCCGCCGGTCTTCAGGCCGAAGATCGTGCCGCGGTCGTGGAGCAGGTTGAACTCGACGTAGCGCCCGCGCCGCACCTGCTGCTCCAGCCGGTCGGCCTCGGTCCAGGGCGTCGCGACGTTGCGCCGGACGATCTCGGGATAGGCCGCGAGGAAGGCGCCGCCGACGTCGCGGGTGTAGGCGAGGTCGGCCTGCGGGTCGCCGGTCCAGTGGTAGTCGTAGAAGATCCCACCGACGCCGCGGGGCTCCTTGCGGTGCGGCAGGTAGAAGTATTCCTCGCACCACTGCTTGTACTTGTCGTAGTTCGCCGCCGGGGCGTGGGCGTCGCAGGCTGCCTTGAGGCAGGCGTGGAAGTGCTGCGTGTCGGGGTCGTCCTGCGTCCGCCGGCGCTCGAGCACCGGGGTGAGGTCGGCCCCGCCGCCGAACCACGTCTTCGTCGTTACCACGAAGCGGGTGTTCATGTGGACCGTCGGCACGTTCGGGTTCCACGGATGCGCGATCAGCGAGATGCCGGTGGCGAAGAAGCGCGGATCCTCCGCAGCGCCCGGCATCTGGGCGCGGAACTCCGGCGCGAACTCGCCGTGCACCGCCGAGACGTGGACGCCGGCCTTCTCGAACACCCGGCCGTGCAGCATCGCCATGGTGCCGCCGCCACCGGGCCGGCCGGTGTGGTCGGTCCGCTCCCAGGGGGTTTTTTCGAAGTGCCCAGCCGCAGCGGGTGCGTCCGGATGGAACGGCCCCTCGGCCTCGGCCTCCAAGGTCTCGAGCGCGCCGACGATGCGGTCGCGCAGCGTCGTGAACCACGCGGTCGCCTCGGCCTTGAGCGCCGTGACGTCGGCCTCGGGCAGGCGGGGGCGGGCTGTCTCGGTGTCCGGCATCGTCATGGACGGGATGTCCCACTCCGCCCCGGCGGCGTCAATTCACGCATCGCGAAACCGGGCTTCGACCCGCGCTTGACTTCGAGCGCGCTCGAAGCCGTAGCCTCGATGGCATCGTGGCGAGGGCCCAAAGGGTCAAAGGGCCGAGAGGCAAGCGGTGCATGCGGATCGGCGAACTCGCCAAACGCTCGGGCCTGACGGCCCACACCCTCCGCTACGACGAGCGGATCGGGCTGCTGCCGTTCGTCGAGCGGGACGCCGCGGGGCACCGGGACTACGACGGGTCGATCCTGGCCTGGATCGGCTTCCTCGACCGTCTCAAGACCACCGGCATGCCGATCCGGACGATGCTGCATTATGCGGCCCTGCGGCGCGCCGGACCGGCGACGGCTCCGGAACGGCGCCTGCTGCTCGAACGGCATCGCGCGCAGGTCCGCACGCACGTCGCCGCGTTGCAGGACGCCCTGGCCGCCCTCGACACGAAAATCGCCGGCTATGCCTGCTCGACCGAAGGGATGCACGATGACGACCGACCAGAGCCCGACCCCGGAAAGCCGCTACGCGCGGGGCGCCCGCGCGCTCGCTGAGATCGACGGGCAGGCCGGGGAGCACGTGATCGCGGCGCTGTCCGGCATCGCCCCGGATTTCGCCCGCTACCTGATCGAGTTCCCGTTCGGCGACATCTACAGCCGCCCCGGCCTCGACCTGCGATCGCGGGAGATCGCCACGATCGCGGCGCTGACGGCGATGGGCAACGCCGCGCCGCAGCTTAAGGTCCACATCGAGGCGGGCCTGAACGTCGGCCTGTCCCGCGACGAGATCACCGAGGTGATCATGCAGATGGCGGTCTATGCCGGCTTCCCGGCCGCCCTCAACGGCCTGTTCGCCGCCAAGGAGGTCTTCGCGGCCCGCGCGCCGGCGTGACGCCGATCGCGCGGGCGCGAGCCACCGCCC
>NZ_VRUV01000157.1:0-8755 GCF_008039455.1 Methylobacterium sp. WL116 | reverse complement strand
CCTGCGCGACCAGCGCCTCGAATGCGGCGTCGCCGCCGGCGTGCCGAGGCTCCGGGCGATCTCGGCGTAGCTCGCGGTCGTCCCCGCCGCGATCCCCTGCCACCGGGTGGTGCGGACGGACGGAGCCCTGTCCGGCTACCGTTGGGGCATCGAGCGCAAGCGGGCACTGCTGAAGCGCGAGGGGGTGGTACGGTGAGCGGATAAGCCTCGCAATCGCGTTCGAGCTCTTCCCTCCCCCTTTCGAGGGAAGGGGTGGCCCGCGAAGCAAGTCGGGAGAGGGAGCGCCGGATTCGGAGAAGCCGCTCCCCCTCTTCCGGCGATCCAGAACCAAGCCCTCTCTACCGACCGAACCGCTCGAACTTCGGGAAGCTGCGGGTCATCAGCGTGCCCGCATCGGTGCGGTGGCCCATCCACTTCTCCAGCACGCCGGCGTTGGCGAGGCGCGGCTGGGGGGAGCCGTCGCGCCAGGGCAGGCCCTCGGCCAGGGCGAAGACGCAGGCGTCGACGAGGGTCGATTGCCGGCAGCGCTGGAGGCGCACGCCCTTGCCGCGCACGAGCTCGGTCAGCTCGGTGATCGGGAAGACCAGCAGCAGCTTGTCGGAACTCGTCACCGCGACGTGGTCGCCCTCAGCCGGCACCAGCAGCACCGCCTTGGCGTCCCCGTCGAGGCCCAGGATGCCCTTGCCCTTGCGGGTGTTGGCAACCAGCCCGTCGGACGGCGCGAGGAAGCCGCGCCCGTCAGAGCCGGCGATCAGCAGGCGGGTCTCGGGGCGATAGGGCAGCGCCGCGACGATCTCGGTGCCGTCGTCGAGGTCGACCATCAGCCGGATCGGATCGCCGAAGCCGCGGCCGCCCGGCAGCTTCGAGGCGTCGAGCGTGAACACCTTGCCGTTCGAGGCCAGCACCAGGATCTTGGCGGTGGTCTCGCTCGGGAAGGCGATCTTGATCTGGTCGTCGCCCTTGAAGGCGACGCCCGACAGGTCGGCGACGTGGCCCTTCAGCGCGCGGATCCAGCCCTTCTCCGAGACGATGACGGTGATCGGCTCGCGCTCGACCATCGCGGCCGTGAAGTCGATGCCCGCAGTGTCGGGCGGGTTCTGCAGCGTCGTGCGGCGGGCGCCGAGCTTGGTGTCGGGCCCGAACGCCTTCTTCACCTGGCGGACCTGCTGGGTGATCGCCTTCCACTGCGCGGCATCCGAGCCGAGCAGCGCCTCGAGCCCGTCCTTCTCGCGCGTCAGGGTCTCCAGCTCGCGCTTCAGCTCCATCTCCTCGAGCTTGCGCAGGGAGCGCAGCCGCGTGTCGAGGATCGCGTTGGCCTGGACCTCGGTCAGCCCGAAATGCGCCATCAGCGCCGGCTTTGGCTCGTCCTCCTCGCGGATGATGCGGATCACCGCGTCGAGGTCGAGGTAGACGATGAGCAGGCCGTTCAAGATCTCGAGCCGGCGCTCGATCTGCCCGAGCCGGTTGCGCGAGCGCCGCTGCAGCACGACGCGGCGATGGTCGAGCCATTCGCGCAAAGCCTCGGCGAGCCCGATGACGCGGGGCACGAGGCCGCCGACCAGCACGTTCATGTTGAGCGGGATCCGGGCTTCCAGCTCGGTCAGCCGGAACAGCGATTCCATCAGGATCACCGGGTCGACGCTGCGCGAGCGCGGCTCCAGCACGACGCGCACGTCCTCGGCCGATTCGTCGCGCACGTCGGCGAGCAGCGGCAGCTTCCTCTCCTGCAGCAGCTCGGCGAGCTTCTCGATCAGCCGCGCCTTCGGGATGCCGTAGGGGATCTCGGTGACCACGATGTTCCAGGTGCCGCGGCCGAGGTCCTCCTTGGTCCAGCGGGCGCGCACGCGAAAGGCGCCGCGGCCGGTGCGGTAGGCTTCGGCGATCGATTCGGCCGAGTCGATCAGGATGCCGCCGGTGGGGAAGTCCGGCCCCTGCACGAAGCTGACGAGCTGCGCCGAGGTCGCCTGCGGGTTGGCGATCAGGTAGAGCGCCGCGTCGCAGAGCTCGGCCGCGTTGTGCGGCGGGATCGAGGTCGCCATGCCGACCGCGATGCCCTGGCTGCCGTTGGCGAGGAGGTTCGGAAACGCCGCCGGCAGGACGGAGGGCTCGTCCTTCTCGCCGTTGTAGGACGGGCGGAAATCGACCGTGTCCTCGTCGAACCCGTCGAGGATCAGCCGCGCGACCTCGGTGAGCCGCGCCTCGGTGTAGCGGTAGGCGGCCGGGCCGTCGCCATCGATGTTGCCGAAGTTGCCCTGGCCGTCGACCAGCGGATAGCGCTGCGCGAAGTCCTGGCTCAGCCGAACCAGCGCGTCGTAGATCGCCTGATCGCCGTGCGGGTGGAAGTCGCCCATCACGTCGCCGACGATCTTGGCGCACTTCTTGTGCGCGGTGTTCGGATCGAGCCGAAGCAGCCGCATGCCGTAGAGGATGCGGCGGTGCACCGGCTTGAGCCCGTCGCGGGCATCGGGCAGCGCCCGGTGCATGATCGTGGAAAGCGCATAGGCGAGGTAGCGCTCTTCCAGCGCGGACTTCAGCTCGACGCTCTCGATGCCGTCCCCGGTCGGCGGCTCGAAGGGCTGGCCCATCACGGCTCCGTTCTCAGATGTTTCATGTGGAACGTAACACGAACATCACGGCGCGGCATCCAGGCCGGCCGCGACGAATCGTGAGCGTTCCTCGGGGACGGGCAGCGCCCGCGGACCCCAGATGTGCTGGGTGAGGAAGTAGCCGGTCAAGGTAAACCCATTCCGCACGTCGTCCGGGCCCTCCAACCGCCCGCCGTCGCGCAGGAAGGCCGGCAGCGCCAGCAGGCGGTCGCGGTAGGGCTCCCCGGCCGAGGCGCTGACGGCGCGCCCGCTCTTCGGCGAGACGTAGATCAGGGCGTCGTTCCCGCCTGTGGCGGCGCAGGCGCCGAGATCGAGGCCGAAGCCGAGCTCGGCCAGGATCGCCAGCTCGAACCGCACCATCAGCACCGGGGCGATCGTGCGGTCGTCCAGGTGGCCGATCAGGACCCGGGCCGCCTCGAACATCTCGGGATGCGGATCGCGCTCGGGCAGCAGGCGCAGGAGGGCGGCGAGGTGGCCGACGCCGTAGAGCGCCAGGCCGGAGCCGATCAGCCGCGACAGGGCCGATTCGAGCGGCTCGACCGCGAAGGCGCCGAGGCCGTCGTCGAGCCGCGCGCGCCAGGTCGCGCGGACCAGGTTCCCGGGCTGCAGCACCGGCTGCAACCGGCGCGAACGCCCGCCATGGACGAGGCCGAGATGACGCCCGTGCGCGCGGGTCATCGCCTCGAGGACGACGCCGGTCTCGCCCTGCCTGCGCACGCCGAGCACGAGCGCGTCATCCGTCCACTGCATCCGCCGTACATAGGCGTTCTTGGTGTGCGGCGTGAGGGTGCGTGTTTCCTAGGACTGAAAGCCGCGGTAGCTTCGGGCATTGGGAGAGGTTGCGGGGATTGGATGCTGGTGCGGAATTCGATCTCGGGACCCGCTGCGCGTCCCACTCGGCGGGCATTTCGACGGTCCGCGCCCATCCTCGCCATCACCGTGATCCTCACCGGTTGCATAGGGCGCGGCGAGGCGCCCTCCCCCGCCGCCCAGGCGTCGTCAAAACCCGTCCGCGAGCGCATCGCCGCCCTCGCCCTGCGGCAGGTCGCGTTCGGGTCGGTCTCGCTGCTGCCGGTGCGGTTCGAATCGAGCCGGATCGCCGGGCCGTTCGAGGATGGCGGGCGCACGCTCTACTGCGTCTCGAGCCACATGAAGGGTCGCACCTTCGGCAAGGGCGAGCGACCCAAGGTCGTGATCCGCGAGGACAAGGCGGCGAACGCGCTCACGGCGATCGACGACGACGAGGTCTGCCAGGGCCACCGCACAGAGCCGTTCCCGGAGCTGGAGACCGTGGGCAACGCGAAGGCCGGCACCATCGGGGGCTGATCCGGGTTGTTCCGGCTCCGTCCTTGCTCCCCCGGACCGATGCGAAACACGCCGCTCGCCCTCTCCCTCGACCTGATCGCCCGCGCCCACGCCGTTCCCGTCGCCGACGACGAGAGCGCGCTGCAGGTGATGACCGACGAGGAGCTGAAGCCCGGCCTCGACGCGATCATCGAGCAGCGCGGCGGCGCCGGCGACCTCTGGGTGTTCGCCTACGGCTCGCTGATGTGGCGGCCGGAATTCGCCTTCGCCGAGAGCCGGATCGGCACGGTGCGCGGCTTCCACCGGCGCTTCTGCCTGCTGCAACGGCGCTTTCGCGGCACGCCGGAGCGGCCCGGCTTCGTGCTCGCGCTGGACCGCGGCGGCTCGTGCCGGGGCGTCGCGTTCCGCTTGGCCGGAACCAACCTGCGCGAGACGCTGATGCCGGTCTGGCGCCGCGAGATGCGCGGGCGCGGCTACGTCGCGCGCTGGCTGCCGGTCGCGACGGAGGCCGGAACGGTCTCGGCGCTGACCTTTCTCGTGAACCGCGCGAGCGACCGCTATTCCGGTCGCCTGACGGAGGCCGAGATCGCTGACCGGATCGCGGTCGCGTCCGGGCATCTCGGGCCGAGCGCCGAGTACCTGTTTCGCACGGTCGAGGCCTGCGAGGCGCTCGGCATCCGCGACCGGCACCTCTGGAACCTGCAGGCCCTGGTCGCCGCCCGCCTGGATCTCGGCCATCCAATCTCGGGCGGCGCACCGGGATAGGCTCGCGGCGGCGAGAGCGGACGCCTCCATCGATGCGGCCTCAGACCCAGGCGCGCTTCAGCGCCGTCACGACGCGGCCGCCGCCATGCTCCGCATCCGGGTTGCGCAACTCGCGCAAGCCCGGCGCCCGGCCCGTCGTCAGGTAGACGACCACCGTCAGCGCCAGCACCACCTTCGTCCGCATCGACCCCGTCCCGCTTGATTAAGCAAGGCTGTGTAGGATCGGTCGGTTTTGAGGAGGTTGCGCCGGCGCACATCGACCGGACCGAATGCCTGTTTCCCCTTGGCATGGTAAAGAGGACGTTACGAGGTCCCTATCGAATCATCTTCGTGCAGTTGTATTGCGATCACGTTGCTACAATGGCAGGTATACTGTTTATAAATTTAAATCAGGATTTATATTCAGTCGCATGAGATGAAGGTCTTTCATGGAGTGATCCAGTCGATGCTTACGAGATCGATCCGGTCGGCCTTGGTCGTGTTGCTCACGTCCGTTGCAAGCGCTTCGGCGTGCGATGTCCCGATACCGACGCGCGGTTCTTTCGTTGAATGGCCGACCCGATTTCTCGTTGGCAAGGTGGAGGTACTTCAGGTCCGGACGATATCCATGATGGAACGGTATGCGCGAGTTCGTCTCATCGAACCGGTCAGAGGCGAACTCCCGCGCGAATTCGGCGTTCTTTATGATGTTACGAGTTGCGGTGGGTATTTCGCAAAAGGTAAAATCAAAATCGCTGGCTTCATCCTTCTTCCACCGGAGGAGCAGACGAAACACTATCGCTACATGACGAATTCGCTAGTCGGGAGCTGGACGCAAGCGATATTCATCGACCGCGGAGCTCATCTAATTGAATAAACCATTTCTTGTTTGCTCAAAGATGCAAAGTGATCGTCTCAAGGCTCTCCTTGCGAGGTCCTGATACGAATTTTCTGGGATCCAGATTCTATAGGTGCTCGCTACACTGGGCCGGTGGCGGGCTCAGGCTCCTCACGATCAGTTCACCTCCACCTGGATCACGCCCGGCACGGCGCGCAGCATCCCGGCGATCTGCGGGGTGGCTTGGTACTTGTCGCGCAGCTTGATCTCGACCTCGCGCTCGCCGCCGTCCAGCAGCAGGATCAACGAGACCTCGCCCTCGCCGCGCATGGCGAGGCGCTGCTGCACGGCGCCGATCGGGCCCTCGTCGCGCAGGTAGATCCGCATGCCCTTCTGGTAACGCGCCACCGCCGCGTCGAGCGGCTCGGCGGCGAGGATCCGGGCGCGCACGTCCTCGCCCTCGAGGTTGGCCTGGAGCTGGAGAACCAGCGGCTGGCCGGGTTCCAGGATCTCGCGGTAATGCCCGAGGCCTTCGGAGAAGATGATCGCCTCGAAATGCCCGGTCTGGTCCGAGAGCGTGACGATGCCGAGCTTGTTGCCGGTCTTGGTGCGGCGCTCGGAACGGTCGAGCACCGAGGCCGCGACCTTGCCGACGCTCGAGGTGCCGGCGCGAACCGAGCGGCAGAACTCGGCCCAGCTCTGCACCCGGAGCTTGCCCAGCAGATCCTGATACTCGTCGAGCGGGTGCCCCGAGACGAAGAAGCCGATCGCGTCGTACTCGCGCTTGAGCTTCTCGGCCATCGGCCAGCCCTCGTAGGCCGGGATGCGCAAGCTCACGTCGGTGGAGGTGACGCCGCCGAACATGTCGGCGATGCCGGCGCTCTCGGCTTCGGCCGCGCCCTGCGCCAGCTTCATCATCGGCTCGACCGCGGCGCAGGCCTTGGCGCGGTCCGGCTCGATGTCGTCCATCGCGCCGGCGGCGACCAGGCTCTCGAGCGTGCGCTTGTTGACGTGGCGCGGGTTGAGCCGGCGGGCGAGGCAGGCGAGATCCTTGAACGGGCGCTCGCCGCGCGCCTCGACGATCGACTTCACCGCCTCGCGACCGACGCCCTTGATCGCGGCGAGCGCGTAGCGGATGCGCCCGACGCCATTATCGTCGACATGGACCTCGAAGGTGACGCCGGAGGTGTTGATCGAGGGCGGTTCGACGACGATCTTGAGCCGCTGCGCGTCCTGCCGGAATTCGGCGAGCTTGTCGGTGTTGTCCATGTCGAGGTTCATCGCGGCGGCGAGGAACTCGACCGGATGGTTCGCCTTCAGGTAGGCGGTCTGGTAGGTCAGCAGGGCGTAGGCCGCCGCGTGGCTCTTGTTGAAGCCGTAATCAGCGAACTTGGCCAACAGGTCGAAGATCTCGTTGGCCTTCGGCTTGGTCAGCCCGCGCTCGACGCAGCCCTTCACGAAGCGGTCGCGCTGGGCGTCCATCTCGGCGCGGATCTTCTTGCCCATGGCGCGCCGGAGCATGTCGGCCTCGCCGAGCGAGTAGCCGGCCAGGAGCTTGGCGATCTCCATCACCTGCTCCTGGTAGACGATGATGCCGAAGGTCTCCTTCAGCGCCGGCTCCAGCTTGGGATGCGGGTACCACGCCGCCTCGTTGCCGGCGTCGCGACCGAGCTTGCGCTCGCAATAGACCGGGATGTTGGCCATCGGGCCCGGCCGGTAGAGGGCGACGAGCGCGATGATGTCCTCGAAGCGGTCGGCCTGCATCTCGCAGAGCGCCTTGCGCATGCCGGCCGATTCCACCTGGAACACTCCGACCGTCTCGCCCCGGCCCATCGGCTGGTAGGTCTCGGGCTGATCGAGCGGCAGCGCCGCGAGGTCGATCTCGATGCCGCGTTGCTTGAGCAGGTCCGTGCAGCACCTGAGCATCGTCAGCGTCTTGAGGCCGAGGAAGTCGAACTTCACCAGGCCCGCGGCCTCGACCCACTTCATGTTGAACTGGGTCACCCGCATCCCGGTCTTCGGGTCGCGGTAGAGCGGCACCAGCTGCTCCAGCGGCCGGTCGCCGATGACCACGCCGGCCGCGTGGGTCGAGGCGTGGCGGTGCAGGCCCTCGAGCTTCTTGGCGATCTCCATGAGGCGAGCCACGATCGGCTCCTCCTCGATCGCCTGCTGCAGCTTCGGCTCGCCCTCGATCGCCTGGACCAGGGTCACGGGATTGGCCGGGTTCTGCGGCACCAGCTTGGTCAGCTTGTCGACCTGCCCGTAGGGCATCTCGAGCACGCGGCCGACGTCGCGCAGCACCCCGCGCGCCTGCAGCGTGCCGAAGGTGATGATCTGCGCCACCTGCTCTTGGCCGTAGCGCTCCTGCACGTACTGGATCACGCGCTCGCGCCCCTCGACGCAGAAGTCGATGTCGAAGTCCGGCATCGAGACGCGCTCGGGGTTGAGGAAGCGCTCGAACAGCAGGCCGAAGCGCAGCGGGTCGAGGTCGGTGATCAGCAGCGCGTAGGCGACGAGCGAGCCCGCACCCGAGCCGCGGCCCGGGCCGACGGGGATGTCGTGGTCCTTGGCCCACTTGATGAAGTCGGAGACGATCAGGAAGTAGCCCGGGAACTTCATCCCGACGATCACGTCGAGCTCGAAGGCCAGGCGGTCGCGGTAGGCCTGCTCGGTAAAGCCCTCGCACGGCCCGTGCTGCCTCAGGCGCAGGGCGAGGCCGGCCTCGGCCTGGCGGCGCAGCTCGGTCGGCTCGTCGGCGGCGACCTCCACCGGCACCGAGGGCGCTGCCTCGGCGAGCGCGTCCTGCATCGGCGCGGTCCCGCCCGCCGCCACCCGCGAAAAGTTCGGCAGAATCGGCTTGCGGGTGCGGACGCGGACCGCGCAGCGCATCGCGATCTCGACCGTCGCCTGCAGGGCGTCCGGCAGGTCGGCGAACAGCTCGGCCATCTCGGCCCGGGTCTTGAAGCCGTGGCGCGCGGTGAGCTTGCGGCGGCGGTCGTCGGAGACGACGCGCCCGTCGGCGATCGCGAGCAGCGCGTCGTGGGCGTCGTAATCGCCCGCCTTGCCGAAGAACGGCTCGTTGGCGGCGGCGATCGACAGGCCGTCGCGGTCGGCCATGCGCAGCAGCTCGGCCTCGATCCGACCCTCGTCGTCGAGGCCGTGGCGCTGGAGCTCGACGTAGAGCCGGCTCTCGCCGAAGGTGGTGCGCAGGGCGGCGAGCCGCGCCTACTTCGACACCGGGCTCGGCGAGGCGCCCTGCGTG
>NZ_VRUV01000156.1:0-8764 GCF_008039455.1 Methylobacterium sp. WL116 | reverse complement strand
TAGGATCGCCCCGCGGGTCAACACGCGCCCGCGCATGGCGGCCGGGGCCGACCGTCGCGGCGGGACGAAAAAGGGCCGGGCGTCGCCGCCCGGCCCTCGTCGTCCGATCCCGTCCGTGCCGGGCTATTGCGGCTTGTCGGCGGGGACGCCCTGCTCGCTGCCGTTCGCCTTGAGATCCTGGGCCTTCTGCTCCGCCGCGGGGTCGGCCTTGGCCGGCGCCTCGGTGGTCGCGGGCGCGTGTTGACCCGCGGGGCGATCCTACCGCAAACCGGACCCGACCCGGCGCGCCCGGTGCGCCACGCACCCGGACCGCCCTTCGCGATCACCGCGTCGCGACCCCACCCTCGCGAACAAGGACGCGATCCGTGACCCTCTCTCCCCCTCCGAACTCGTTCCGCACCGGCCCCGACGAGCGCGGCCGGTTCGGCATCTTCGGCGGCCGCTTCGTCGCCGAGACGCTGATGCCGCTGATCCTCTCCCTGGAAGAGGCCTACGCCGCGGCCAAGGCCGACCCGGGGTTCCAGGCCGAGATGGACGGCTACTTCAAGCACTACGTCGGCCGGCCGAGCCCGCTCTACTTCGCGGAGCGGCTGACCGAGCATTGCGGCGGCGCGAAGATCTACTTCAAGCGCGACGAGCTGAACCACACCGGCTCGCACAAGGTGAACAACGTCCTCGGGCAGATCCTGCTCGCCCGCCGGATGGGCAAGAAGCGGATCATCGCCGAGACCGGCGCCGGCCAGCACGGCGTCGCCACCGCGACCCTCTGCGCCCGGTTCGGCCTGACCTGCGTGGTCTACATGGGCGCCGTCGACGTGGCGCGCCAAGCCCCGAACGTCTTCCGGATGAAGATGCTCGGCGCCGAGGTGATCCCGGTCGAGTCCGGCACCAAGACCCTGAAGGACGCGATGAACGAGGCCCTGCGCGACTGGGTCACCAACGTCGCCGACACGTTCTACTGCATCGGCACGGTCGCCGGCCCGCACCCCTATCCGGCGATGGTGCGCGACTTCCAGTCGATCATCGGCCGCGAGACCAAGGAGCAGATGCTGGAGGCCGAGGGGCGGCTGCCCGATTCGCTCGTGGCCTGCATCGGCGGCGGCTCCAACGCGATGGGGCTGTTCCACCCCTTCCTCGACGACCGCGACGTGGAGATCTTCGGCGTCGAGGCCGCCGGCCACGGCGTCTCGTCGGGCCTGCACGCGGCCTCGCTCTCGGGCGGACGGCCGGGGGTGCTGCACGGCAACCGCACCTACCTGCTGATGGACGACGACGGGCAGATCGCGGACGCGCACTCGATCTCGGCCGGCCTCGACTATCCCGGCATCGGCCCCGAGCACGCCTGGCTGCACGAGGCCGGCCGCGTCACCTACCTCTCGGCCACCGACCAAGAGGCGCTCGGCGCGTTCAAGCTGTGCTCGATGCTCGAGGGCATCATCCCGGCGCTGGAGCCGGCCCACGCCCTCGCCAAGGTGCTGGAGATGGCCCCGAAGAAGCCGGCCGACCATCTCATGGTGATGAACCTGTGCGGCCGCGGCGACAAGGACATCCCGCAGGTGGCGGAGATCTTCGGGACGAAGCTCTGAAGATCTTAAGTGGTTGTTTTCGTTGATGTTACCACTCCCCTGAGGTTCGCTTCAGGGGAGAAATAAGGGAACGGAAAGGCACCGTTGGGATCGTTTGGGTACCAAAAGTCCCACGACAAGTCCCACGACACGTATGCTACTACCCCAAGAGCGAAACACCCTCGCCGGGCGGATCGCTTTGGGTTGAGAGCATGCCGACAGGCTGGATAGCACCTCAAACCGGCAGAGCGAGTCACTGACGGCGTTCGGCGCTTCCGGCGTGCGGATGTGCCCCGGGAAACTCAGTGGATCTCAGCGGCCTTCTCTGCGCTTGCCTTGATCTCGGCTTCCGTCCGGGCTCTGCGCCGACGCACGATCTCTTCGGAACAGACGTTCTCCAAACGGCGCACGTCGAGTTGGCCGACATACTGCCGAAGGGTCGCAACGCAATCGTCGTTGGCAAGCTGAAGCATGGCCCGGAAGAGTTCGTATGGCTTCTGGACCGGGCAGTTGTCGGGATGGATGGGGGGCATGTGTTCTCCTGTCCGCGCCTGCATGGTCGCGGTGGTTGGGCTGGGTCTCAGCGGGAGCCGGACTGACGGCGGAGACGTGCGGCGAGGGCCGGGTCGAGGTTCGTCACAAGGGCTTGGCGCGTCCGGTTGATGGAGCGCACGTCCCAGGGGCTCCCGTGCGCATCTACCAAGGCCTGAGCCTCGATGGCGCGAGCGGCCGACGTACCGTCCCGAGTCATTGCGTTCAGCGCCAGGGCACGTTCGGTTGCGTTCGATCCGGCCGGAAGCGTTGACGATCCGCCGGCCTTCGGTGCTGCCGGTGCATCCTTGCCGAGCCCAACGGACATGGCTCCGATCACTGCATCGAGCGATTGGACCGCACCGCCTGCGAGATTGAACCGCACAGTGCCGTCATCGTCAGAGGTCGTCACGCTGTTGACGCTTGCTGTAATGCGCTCGATTTCCTCAGTGGAGAAAACCCGGCCGTTCGCCTGCGCATACGCTCGAATTTGCGGATTGATGAAAAGGCTGATCTGGCTCATCGAGCCTGCTCCACCGAAATTCCGCCGAGAGAGTGAGTGCCTAGAAGGTGGCGAGCGAGGGTCCACCGAATGAAGTTAATGCGGCTCAGGCGGAGTTCTTTACGAACATTGTCGAGAACACTCGCGAGTTCATCATCGAGTTCGACATAGACCCGCGCACCGCGTTGCGGCGTTGAGGTAGTCATGGTGTATTCCAATGGTTTGTATGGTGGCGGCGGGAAAAGCTTACGAACGGGCAAAGAGCGATCCACCAGCACGCGCCTCGGGTTCAGCTTTCGCCAGTCGGAGCGCGCCTCGTTGGACGCAGATGCGTGGCGTTGACCGCCTATCGGTTCGCCGGGCCTCGCCCCGCACCGGGGGCCGTAGCCCCTGCCGTTCTGTCGCAAGCTGATTTCCCAGCCTCAGAAGAACATGTGGCACATTTTTTGCTTGTTGTCAAGTTTTTTGAAGAAACGGGGTTGCTATCTGAGTGAAACTGTGAGGGGCGAGCTTGGCCGTGGACGGCACTGAGGCTCTTGGACCTTCGGTCTTCTCCGGCTTTGCTCGATGGCGAAGGGCTTTGTCGCGCAAGCCCTCCACCGTAGAGGCTGTCAGATCGCCATGTTCCCAGGTACGTGCCGAACGGCTCGACGGGCCATGGCATCCGCGTTCGCTTTCGTTTCTCTGGCCTGCTTCTCAGCATCCCTCTGCTTCTTAGCAAGCACTCCGAGCATCGGGCTGAACCAGTCGCCATCTTTCTCCTTGGCTTTCGCTTCGACCCACTTGGCCAAGCTCAAAAGCTCGGAGTCGAGGTTGAGCAAGCTGTAGGTCCCTTTGAAGCGGTCGTAGTCCTTCTGGCTCAGCTTGATGATGCTGTGCTCGAAGGCGTAGGGCTCACCGGAAGCATGCCCAACCTTTCTATCCTCTGATCTAGTCTCCTCTCCTCTCCTATTATCTCCTATGGATTGTGTGGCAGAGGTTGTGACAGGCTCTGTGACAGAGGTTGTGACAACCGGAACGGAGTCCTTGGTGCTCAGTCGGTTCTCTTGGCGAACCTGCCGTGCCTTCGCTGTGCGGTCGCTCTGCGCCTTTCGCGACTTCCAAGCTTCGAGTGCTTTGGGTGCCATCGTGCGAGAGTACCAGCGGCCGTCAGAGCACAGTATGAAGTCAGACAGAGCTTCGTCCCGTACTACCGCCCATGCGGTCAGAGCAGCCGGGCTTCGACCAAACCCGCAGTAGGCAGCAAGACGCTTGTCATCGTCTGGCAGGGATGCAGCCGGAGTTTCGTGCCAACTCTCGGCCATGAGAGTCAGAGCAGCCTTGAAGCCATCACCAGACAAGAACGATAACTCGCCATCGGTGATGGTCTTCACGTCGATCTGCATGAAAGGGAAGCTCGGGAATGATACATCAGCCGGAACAAGAGGCTCTTGAACTTCTGACGAAAACGTGGTAGTAACCATTTCAATTGTTCTTTCGGTTCTTTGTGAAGCCCGGTTTCCCGTCGTCTGCCACGACATCGCGGGGGCCGGGTTTTTTGCGTTGGACGCCCCTATTTCCGAGATGGAAAATCGGGCATCTCAAGTCATTGTTTCTGTTGGGCTTTTCGACTTGATCAGTCGAAAGGGGGGATTTTTGCTGCCCGAATTTCTCTTTTGTGTGCCGGCGAAATGCGGGTCGGCAAGTATCAGCCTCTCCCCCCGACAGCTTCTCTCGACACCTGCTTCAAGAACTCTGCCCGCTCTTCTGCGGAAGCTGCTCGCCAGATTGTCCGTAGACGCTGGATCACAGTAGGTGGCGTGATGATGCCAGCTTCAATAGCTGCCATGCGTACCGACTTGAACTCTCCACGCTCGATGCGCTTCGCGATGTCCGGCCTGTCTCGCTTGATACGGCTGATCAGGTATGCGGCCGATGTACCGCCTTGGCATTTCGATGATGTTACACTGGTATCGCCAGCCATCAAGCTTCCCTTTGCTTCTATAGGACCGATATGGCGATGAACTTGATCATATCAAGAGTCGGCCATCCGTGATGGGATGGGAGCAGCCCGAAAGCCGCTCCCATCAGTATCACGTCAGTTCTGGCTCAAGGTCGTGGCCACGGTGGTTCCAATCCTCCGTGATCTTGCGCTGAGCGAGGTTCGCGATTTCACCTGGAGACTTGTCGCCGCCGTGGATTTGCTGAGTGATGTGGTAGGTGTTGCCACCGCCACCGCCCATGCCGCCACCGCCACCACGTCCGATACCAGCCGGAACGTTGCCAACGATGTCAGAGGTCGTTGGCTTTGCCCCGAGAGGCACGCCGCTCATCCCGCCGCCGATGTCTACCTTCCCGCCCTTCGGGGGCTGTAGACGCTCAGTGCCGCCGCTCTGGGCTTTGGCCGCCCGCTCTCCGATGCCGTTGACCGATGCCACCGCTCTCTTGGACTCGCCTTCGAGACCCGCGATGTAGTCGTGGTATCTCTTGGCAGCATCCAAGGTGTTGAACTGCGAGTGAATGTGTCCACCGGTTGAACGTGCCGATGGGCTCTTGTACTCATCGATGACCTTGAAGTCTTTCTCGCTGAGACCGGCCGCTCGCATCTTGTTCCGCATTGCCTCAGCGGCCTGCGTAGAGAGGCCAGCATCGTTGAGGGACGTGTCGAATGCCAAGCCCAGAGCATGCTTCGATCCGGTGCCAGCGTGGTAGCGGTCGTTGAATGCGCTGAAGTGTTTGACACCGCCGGGCAGGTTGGCTTGCGCCTGTCGAGCAAGGTCGGTGACGCCGAGCTGGGCGAACCCGTTGCCGGTCGCCTGATCACCCTTCACGCGAAGGCCATCGTACTGACCCTTCCCGAGACCAAGGCCGGGCACGTTCACGCCCATGTTCGGGTCGGTCGAGGCCAGCGTTCCCATAGGCGCATCCTTCGCGCCACCGGCTTCCATGGCGGCACGGGCCGTTGCCATCGCACGCGGGTTGCCCTTCAGACCTTCCCAGGCCCCGAGACCTTGGCTCCGCGCGATCCAGCGGGCCATGCGATCCTGCATGGCACCGTCGAACTTGGCGTCGCCACCGATGCCGAGAGCCCGCTGAGCCAACCGCATGGTGTTGCCAACGATCTGGTAGCGGCCCAGCGCCGACGACGATCCGTGCCGCGCCTTGACCGTGCGCCCGAAGGCGAAGGCCTCATCGAGCGACATGGACGAGACCGGCTTGCTTGGCATGCCGTACTTACCGTTGCCGAGGACGGTATCGTATCCGGCCTTGCCGCTCTCAGTGCCAGCGATGGCATCGAGCATGGTGGCGGATGCTGACGAGTTGGCGGGGTTCGAGGAAGCCGAACCGCCGCCGGCACCCATGCCACCGGGTGCGCCCCTGCTCTGCCCGTACCAGTTCGGCACCTGCATGTTCGGAGGGGTGAATAGACGGCCGGAGCCGCTACCACCGCCACCTGAGCCGCCCCCGACGCCACCGCCCATCGAGGATGCGATGGACGCGCCAGAGCCGCCGTTCGTGAGCGTCGCCTTCTGGAGGATCGCGCGAAGCTCATCGATCCCGGTTGCTACGCGCCGGGTGCTGTCCTCGCGGTCGTCATAGCCGGTGTAACTGGCCTTCTGGATCAAGGCCGCGACCGAGCCGGTGGTCTCAGGGTCCGCGTAGGACTGCTTCTGAACGCGGGCAGGCGGGTCTTTCCAAACGGTGCCGCTCTGCCGTTCGTTGCGCTCCTTTTCGCGATCCAGAGCCCATCGGCCCAGGCGGTTCATCAGCCG
This sequence comes from Methylobacterium sp. WL116, assembly GCF_008039455.1. Taxonomy (NCBI): domain Bacteria; kingdom Pseudomonadati; phylum Pseudomonadota; class Alphaproteobacteria; order Hyphomicrobiales; family Methylobacteriaceae; genus Methylobacterium; species Methylobacterium sp. WL116. The sequence goes on along the minus strand of NZ_VRUV01000156.1, from coordinate 2,414 downwards.
GTCGTTGTCGGCCTTTGACGGGTCCATTGTGAGGGGAGCCGCGATGGCAGGGGCAAGTCTCAGAGCGCCGAGTAGGCGTGCCATGAGGCCGCCGGCCGCCGCTCCCGTACCAGCGCCAGCGCCAGCGGCACCGGCCGCACCGGCACCGCCCATGAGGCCAGCGGCCCGAAGCGCGGTCGCGATAGTGCCAACCGTCATCCCGAAGCCGATCAAGGCCGTGCCGAGACCGGCGAGGATGCTGACGTAGGGAGCGATGAAGGCCAGAGCCAAGCTGAAGCCCAGCACCTTTGCGGATAGGTTGCCGAGAGCATCCGCGTTCATGTTCGTGCCGGTGAACGATGACACCACCGCCTTGACGGTATCGATGACTTCACGAACGCCACGACCGAACCCCCGTGCGAACTCAAAGAAAGAGTTCAGGGTGCTGTAGTCCATCTGACCCGGCTTGCCGAATGCAGCTTCAAGCATCTGCGTGATGTTCTTGAAGCCGAGACCATCAACGAAGCCATCAATCAGCGTATGAACGTGCGCTTTGATGACATCGAAGTCCATACCCTTGCCGAGATTGATGAAGAACGTGCTGATCTCTCGGATGATGTCCTCGATGCCGCCGCCTATAGCCTCCCATGCCAAGTCAAACGTGGCCACAAGCTGAGAGTGAAGTCCAGCAAGTGTGCCAAGCTTCTCATCCGAAGCCTGCTTCAAGTGGCCGGAGTTCTTCGGATCGCGTGCCGCCTCTACCGTCTGCCGAAGCATCGGGTTGGCCTTCATCATCTGAAGGATTTCGCCGCGCCACTCACGCATGCCGATGAGACTTGCAACCTGCCCGGCCTTCTCTGGGGACATCTTCGACATCTTGTCGAACATGGTCAGCAACAGCTTGGTCGGATCGTTTGCAGCCTGCCGAGAGACCGACGTGTTCGACCCCAAGCCCAGGAGGTTGAACCCCTTCGTAAGATCGTCCCGACGCTGGCCACGCGAGTTCTTCGCGTTGACGAGTTCGTTGACGAGGAAGTCCATGAACGTGCCGGCCTTGCCTTCCTGCATACCGGCAGAGATGCCGGTGCCGGTGAAGGCCGTTAGGTCGGTGACTGACATCTTGGACGCGCCCAGCGCACCCGCGCCGCGCCTGAGCGAGGACACAAGCTCCTTACTGTCGGCCGCCGTCACCTTGGCAACGACCGCGATCCCGTTGAGCATCTTGTCGATTGCCCCGGCGGAGAACGCCTTCGGATCTTGCGTGAGGGTCGAGAGGCGGCCGACAAGCTTCGTGGTATCGGGGACATCGAGGTCGAGGCCAGCGGATGCACCCATGATCGAGCGGGTTACATCCTTCGCGGCGATCTCCGGGATGCCAGCCTTCAGCGTTTCAGTGAAGGCGTTGAGGGCGTCGGCTGGGCGGAAGCCGAACTCCACGGCGGAACGGTTGAGCCATCCTGAGCGGGTGGCGTCCACCTGGCTCCGGGACTGGCCACCGAACATGCGCAGGTTGGCTTCAGCGGTATCGGCACGGGACCGGGCGGCGAGACCGATGCTTCCCAGGGTGGCGAGTGCGGCGGCTCCAGTGCTCCCGAGAATGGAGACCGTGCGCGATGCGTCCACAACCCGGCCGGATACGTCTCTAGCGTCGTTGAAACCCCGGCCGACGCTACGGCGGACATCGGCGCGGCGACGCTCAGCGCTGCGGGTATCGGCGGCACCCTGCCGTTCGGCGCGGGTGCGCTCCCTAGCCAAGTCTCGTTCGTACCGCTGGCGAAGGCCGAAGCGGTAGCTGTCCAAGCGGACGTTCTCGCGTGCCGTGGCGGCCTGCTCTCGGGCGGTCTCACGCTCGTATCGCTGGCGTAGACCGAAGCGATAGTTGTCGAGCCGGATTGTCTCGCGCATCCCAGCGGTGCGGGCGCGTTCGGCATCCCGTGCCATACCGGCCTGTTCTCGGATTGCGCGGGTCTCGGCGGTGGTGCGCTGGCGAAGTTCTCGCGTCGCCCGGTCCTCGCCGATGCGGCGTGCGCGATCCTGTCGGGCCTGCTCAGCCGTGACGGCGCGTTCCTCGCTGAGCCGCTGGCGGTTCATGCGGGTTTGGAAAACCATCTGCCGGTCAAGGCCGCGTGTGACGCTGGATTGCGTCTTCGCAAGGTCTTCGCGAACCTTTGCTCCCATGTCGGTGCCGAACTGGCCCTTGATAGGGTTGACCGAGAAAGAACTGAAAGACTTTTTCAGCCTGTCGAGCGATCGTTGAAGCTTTGTGATTTCAGCACTAGCTCTGTCCTCTGCGCTGAGGACAATTTTGACGTGTTCTTCGGACATGTATTCTCCGGCCGGTTGTTCCGGCTCTTGGAAAAGGGGGTCTTTTAGGAGTTGAGATTTTTTCTTGGATCGAAGGCCACCCGCCCTTTCTTCGAGGCCGGGGGGGGGGG
>NZ_VRUV01000155.1:0-8776 GCF_008039455.1 Methylobacterium sp. WL116 | reverse complement strand
GCCGTGGCGTGCCTGGCGCTGTGCGGCGCGGTGCTGGCGATCCGCGGCCTCAACGTGTGGCGGCTCGCCGACTACAGCCTGAACTACTCCTGGACCCACACCCGCATCGACGCGATCCTGTTCGGCTGCTGCCTCGGCCTGTGGAACAACCCGGTGATCCCGGCCGACCGCGCCTGGCGGCCGAAACCCTGGCACGTGGCGGCGGCGGGCGCCGTGATCCTCGCCACCCTCGCGGTGCGCGACCCCGCCTTCCGCGAGACCCTGCGCTACACCCTGCAGAGCGCGGCGTTGCTCGTGCCGTTCTCGGCGGCGCTTCAGGGCCGCGGATGGGTCGTGCGGGCCCTGGGCTCCGCGCCGATGCGCCGGCTCGGGCTGTACTCCTACGGCTTCTACCTGGTGCACCCGACGGTGATCGCGCTGCTGCTGCACCTGCGGCCGTGCTCGGGCCCGCTCGTGCTGATCGCCGCCGGCCTGGTGCCGCTGACGCTCGGCTCCGACACCAACGGCTCGATCCGGGTGCCCTCGGCCTTCTGCGGCTGCTTCGGGCTCAAGCCCACCTACGGCCGCCTGACCCGGGCCGGCAGCTTCCCCTTCGTGAACAGCCTCGACCATCTCGGGCCGATGGCGCGCAGCGTGACCGACCTGGCCCTCGCCTACGACGCGATGCAGGGTCCCGACCCGGACGACGCTGCGGCGACCGCGCGGGCCGCGGAGCCCGTCCTGCCGGGGCTGGATTCCGGCCTCGGCGACCTCCGCATCGCCGTGGCCGGCGGCTACTTCGCCCGCGGCGGCGACCCGGAGGCGTTCGCCGCGGTCCAGGTGGCGGCGCGGGCGCTCGCCGCGACGCGGGTCGTCGAGATCCCGGAAGCCGCCCGCGCCCGGGCGGCGGCCTACCTGATCACCGCGGCCGAGGGCGCCGCGCTCCACCTCGACCGTCTCCGGACCCGGCCGGAGGACTTCGATCCGGCGGTGCGCGACCGCCTCATCGCCGGCGCGATGCTGCCGGCGCCCTTCGTCGAGCGGGCGCAGCGCTTCCGGCGCTGGTACCGCGGCGCGGTGGCCGACCTGTTCGCGGACGTCGATGTGATCCTGGCGCCGTCCACCCCCTGCCGGGCGCCGCCGCGCGGACAGACGCACTTCACCCTCGACGGCGTCTCCCTGCCGGTGCGGGCCAATATCGGCGTGTTCACCCAGCCGATCTCGTTCATCGGCCTGCCGGTGGCGGCGGTGCCGGTCTGGCTCGACGGCGGGCTGCCCCTCGGAGTGCAGATCATCGCCGCGCCCTGGCGCGAGGACGTGGCGCTGCGCGTGGCGCGGGTGCTGGAACGGCTCGGCATCGTCCGCGCCCCGATCGCGGAGCTGACGTGATGGTGGTCGACGATTTCGCGGTGAAGGCCGAGGTCGAGGCGGCGTTCCGCGCCTACGAGACCGCGCTGACGGAGAACGACGTGCCGGTGCTCGAGGCCTTGTTCCGCGACGATCCCCGCACCATCCGCTACGGCGGGGGCGAGAACCTCTACGGCATGGACGCGATCCGCGCCTTCCGCCGGGCGCGCTCGCCCGTCGGCCTGGAGCGGACCCTGTCCGAGACGGTGATCACCACCTACGGGCGGGATTTCGCCACCGCGATGACCCTGTTCTTCCGCGAGAGCGCGCCGGGTCGGATCGGGCGCCAGAGCCAGACCTGGGTGCGGTTTCCCGAAGGCTGGCGGGTGGTCGCCGCGCATGTGAGCCTGATCGACGGGTAGGCCCCCCCGCCGATCCGCGCCTCCGGTGCGATTGAATAAAGAATGACACCCCAGCGCCGGTCTGGCCGCGCGCTTGCATGGAGCCGGGCGTCCTCTCGGGCGCCCCGTCGCGGGGGCCCGCCTCACGGAGCAGACCCGCCCGACATGCCGTTTCGCTCGATGAAGAACTTCACCGCCCGTGCGGCGTTCGCCGGCGCCCTCGCGCTGTCGGCCCAGGCGCCCTCCGCCGCGATGGCGCAGGGCACGCTCCGGATCGGCATGACCGCCTCCGACATCCCGCTGACCACCGGCCAGGCCGACAACGGCGGCGAGGGCATGCGCTTCATGGGCTACACGGTCTACGACGGGCTCATCAACTGGGACCTGTCCTCGGCGACCAAGCCCTCCGACCTCGTGCCGGGGCTGGCCGAGAGCTGGGCGGTGGACGCCGCCGACAAGACCAAGTGGACGTTCAAGCTGCGCCCCGGCGTGACGTTCCACGACGGTTCCGACTTCACCGCCGACGCCGTGGTGTGGAACCTCGACAAGCTGCTGAAGAACGACAGCCCGCAATACGATCCGCGCCAGTCGGCTCAAGGCCGCACCCGCATCCCGGCGGTGGCGAGCTATCGCGTGGTCGACCCGCTGACCGTGGAGATCGTCACCAAGGCGCCGGATGCGACGCTGCCCTACCAGATCGCCTGGGTGATGATGTCCTCGCCCGCCCAGTGGGAGAAGCTCGGGCGGAGCTGGGACGCCTTCGCCAAGACCCCGTCCGGCACCGGCCCGTGGAAGCTGACCCTGTTCGCGCCGCGCGAGCGCGCCGAGATGGTCCCCTTCAAGGCGTACTGGGACAAGGCCCGCGTGCCCAAGCTCGACAAGCTCGTGCTGGTGCCGCTGCCCGAGGCCAACGCCCGCGTCGCGGCGCTCCGCTCCGGCCAGGTCGACTGGATCGAGGCGCCCGCGCCCGACGCCGTCGCCTCGCTGAAGGGCGCCGGCTTCACCATCGTCACCAACACCTATCCCCACAACTGGACCTGGCACCTGTCGCGGGTCGAGGGCTCGCCCTGGAACGACGTGCGCGTGCGCAAGGCCGCCAACCTCGCCATCGACCGCGAGGGCCTGAAGGAGCTGCTCGGCGGCCTCGCGGTGCCGGCCACCGGCTTCTTCCCGCCCGGCCACCAGTGGTTCGGCCACCCGACCTTCAAGGTGACCTACGATCCGGCCGCGGCCAAGAAGCTGCTCGCGGAAGCCGGCTACGGGCCGAACAAGCCCCTGAAGACCAAGATCGCGATCTCGGCCTCCGGCTCCGGCCAGATGCAGCCGCTGCCGATGAACGAGTTCGTGCAGCAGAACCTCGCCGAGGTCGGCATCCAGGTCGACTACGAGGTGGTCGAGTGGAACACGCTGATCAACATCTGGCGCGCCGGCGCCAAGGCCGACATCTCGCGCGGCGTGACGGGCATCAACTACTCGTACTTCATCCAGGACCCGTTCACCGGCTTCATCCGGCATCTCCAGAGCAACTTCGCGCCGCCGAACGGCACCAACTGGGGCTACTATTCCGACCCGGCGATGGACAAGCTGTTCGACCAGGTCCGCAACACCTTCGACAAGGCCGAGCAGACGGCGGTGCTGGAGAAGGTCCATGAGAAGTTCGTCGACGACGCGCTGTTCATCATGATCACGCACGACGTGAACCCGCGGGCGATGAGCCCGAAGGTGAAGGGCTTCGTCCAGGCGCAGAACTGGTTCCAGGACTTCTCGAACGTCACCATCGCGACCGCGGGGCGCTGACGCGATCCCTCCCCCCGTCGCGGGGGAGGGGCCGGCCCACGCTCGCCCCCCCGGTCATCGGAACAAGGACACCCGGATCCGATGCTGCTCTACATCCTTAAGCGCCTCGTCGCCGTGACGCCCGTGGCGTTCGGGGTCAGCCTGGTCTGCTTCCTGCTGGTCCACCTCGCGCCGGGCGATCCCCTCAGCGCGATCCTGCCGGCGGACGCGACGCAGGCGACCATCGACGAGATGCGCGCCGCCTACGGCTTCGACAAGCCGCTGCCGGTGCAGTACGCGATCTGGCTCTGGCACGTGCTGCACGGCGACCTCGGCGTCTCGATCGCCACCGGCCGGCCGGTGCTCGGCGAGGTCTCGCGCGCGGTGGTCAACAGCCTGATCCTCGCCTCGGTCGCGACGCTGATCGGCTTCACCTTCGGCACCCTGTTCGGGTTCGTCGCCGGCTATCACCGCAACTCGATCCTCGACCGGGTCGCCTCCGCGATCTCGGTCTTCGGCGTCTCGGTGCCGCATTACTGGCTCGGCATGGTGATGGTGATCGTGTTCTCGGCCAACCTCGGCTGGCTGCCGCCGACCGGCGCCGGGCCCGACGGCTCCGGCAACTGGCGGCCCGATCTCGAGCACCTGCGCTTCATCATCCTGCCCGCCGTCACGATGTCGGTGATCCCGATGGGCATCATCGCCCGCACCGTGCGGGCGCTGGTGGCCGACATCCTCGCCCAGGACTTCGTCGAGGCCTTGCGCGCCAAGGGCCTCGACGAGGTCGGCGTGTTCAAGCACGTGGTCCGCAACGCCGCGCCGACGGCGCTCGCGATCATGGGCCTGCAGCTCGGCTACCTGCTCGGCGGCTCGATCCTGATCGAGACGGTGTTCGCCTGGCCCGGCACCGGCTTCCTCCTGAACGCCGCGATCTTCCAGCGCGACCTGCCCCTGCTCCAGGGCTCGATCCTGGTGCTGGCGATGTTCTTCGTCGCCCTCAACCTCCTCGTGGACGTGATGCAGACCGCACTCGATCCGCGCATCGAGCGGGCCTGAGCCCGAGGAAAGCATGACGTCATGACCGCACCCGTCACCGCCGCCACCATGGCCCTCGACGGCGGCATCGCCCCCGCGGCGTCCGAGGTCGAGCCCGACGCCTTCGTCGCCTCCCGCGGCTACTGGGGCCATGTCGGCCACCGCCTCGTGCGCGACCCCGTGGCGATCGCCGCCGGATTGGTGATCCTCGCCATCGTCGTCGTCGCGATCCTGTCGCCGTGGATCACGCCGATGGACCCGTATCGCGGCTCGATGCTGCGCCGCCTGAAGCCGGTCGGCGACGCGACCTACTGGCTCGGCTCGGACGAGCTCGGCCGCGACATGCTGAGCCGCCTGATGGTCGGCGCCCGGCTGTCGCTGTTCATGGGCGTGACGCCGGTGCTGATCGCCTTCGTGATCGGGTCGTCGATCGGCATCGTCGCCGGCTACGTCGGCGGCTGGACCAACACGATCCTGATGCGCACCATCGACGTGTTCTTCGCCTTCCCCTCGGTGCTGCTCGCCATCGCGCTCTCGGGCGCGCTCGGCGCCGGCATCTTCAACGCCATCGTCTCGCTCACCTGCGTGTTCGTGCCCCAGATCGCGCGGATCTCCGAGAGCGTCACCACCGGCATCCGCGCGCGCGACTACATCGACGCGGCCCGCCTCTCGGGCGCCTCGGCGCTGACGATCATGCGGGTGCAGGTGCTGGGCAACGTGGTCGGGCCGATCTTCGTCTACTCCACCGGCCTGATCTCGGTCTCGATGATCCTGGCCTCGGGCCTGTCCTTCCTCGGCCTCGGCGTGCGGCCGCCGGAGCCCGAATGGGGCCTGATGCTCAACACGCTGCGCACCGCGATCTACGTCAACCCGACGGTGGCGGCGCTGCCGGGGCTGGCGATCTTCATCGTCTCGATCTCGTTCAACCTGTTCTCGGACGGCCTGCGCAGCGCCATGGAGATCCGCCAGTGATCCCCACGGCTCGGCACCGCCCCCCTCTCATCCGCCCGACGTCGGCGAGCGCGCCCGCGCGTCGCCGCCCACGGGGCGGATCGCCGTCGCGGCATCAGCGCCCAGGGCAACACTCATGAGCGTCATCGTCCAGCCCGCCGACCTCGCGACCGCTTCGCTACGCGACCGCGGCGGCCCGGCCCAGCCGCTCCTGTCGGTCTCCGGCCTCGTCAAGCACTTCCCGGTGCGCAAGGGCGTCGGCGGCAAGAAGTCGGTCGTGCGCGCCGTCGACGGCGTCGACTTCTCGGCGCTCAAGGGCGAGACCCTCGGGATCGTCGGCGAATCCGGCTGCGGCAAGTCGACGACGGCCAAGCTCCTGATGGGCCTGATCGAGCGCGACCAGGGCGAGATGCTGTTCGACGGCGAGGCGGTGGGCAGCCGCGCGATGCCGTGGCGGACCTATCGCCGCCAGGTGCAGATGGTGTTCCAGGACAGCTACGCCTCGCTCAACCCGCGGATGACGGTGGAGGCCTCGATCGCCTTCGGGCCGACGGTCAACGGGGTCGGCAGCCGCGAGGCGATCGAGCGTGCCCGCGGATTGCTGGCCCGCGTCGGCCTGGAGCCGAAGCGCTTCGCCGGCCGCTACCCGCACGAGCTGTCCGGCGGCCAGCGCCAGCGGGTCAACATCGCCCGCGCCCTCGCGCTGGAGCCGCGGCTGATCCTCCTCGACGAGGCGGTCTCGGCCCTCGACAAGTCGGTGGAGGCGCAGGTGCTCAACCTGCTCCTCGACCTCAAGGCGGAGTTCGGGCTGACCTACCTGTTCATCAGCCACGACCTCAACGTGGTGCGCTTCATCTGCGACCGGGTGATGGTGATGTATCTCGGCCGCGTCGCCGAGCTCGGCCCCTCGGACACGGTGCTGGCCGAGCCCGCCCACCCCTACACCCAGGCGCTGCTCGCCTCGATGCCGTCGCTCGATCCCGACAACCGCACCGAGGCCGCCCTGCTCACCGGCGATCCGCCGAACCCGATCGACCCGCCGGACGGCTGCCGCTTCCATCCGCGCTGCCGGCTCGCCGAGCCGGTCTGCTCCGGCGTGACGCCGCCGCTCGCCCCGATCGCGCCGCTGCATCAGGCCGCCTGCCTCGCGCGCCAGCCGGGCTCGGGCCATTCCCTTGCTCCCGCTGCCGAGCAGGTGGCGGCATGAGCGCGAAGATGAGCGCGGACATGAACGCGTCGCCCCCCGCGGTCGAGCTCACCGACCTCAAGGTCGGCTTCGGCAAGGTCGAGGTGGTCGACGGGGTCGACCTGCGGCTCGAGCGCGGCCAGGCCATGGCGCTGATCGGCGAGTCGGGCTCGGGCAAGAGCGTGACGCTGCGCGCGATCCTGCGCCTCTTCCCGGAAGGGCGCAGCCGCACGCGGGGCGGGATCTCGGTGGCGGGCCGCGACGTGCTCGCGCTGTCGAAGCGCGAGCTGGCGGATTTCCGCGGGCACGTCGCCTCGATGATCTTCCAGGAGCCGCTGCTCGCCTTCGACCCGGTCTACACCGTCGGCCGCCAGATCACGGAAGCGATCCGCCGCCACGAAAAGATCGATGCGGCGGGAGCCCGGCAGCGGGCGCTCGCGCTGTTCGAGCGCGTCCGCATCCCGAGCCCGGAGCGGCGCCTCGACGCCTACCCGCACGAGATGTCCGGCGGGATGCGCCAGCGCGCGATGATCGCGCTGGCGCTCGCCTGCCGGCCGCAGGTGCTGCTTGCCGACGAGCCGACCACGGCGCTCGACGCCACGGTGCAGATCCAGATCCTGCTGCTGCTGCGCGAGCTGCAGCGCGATCTCGGCCTGTCGATCATCCTGGTGACGCACGACCTCGGCGCCGCCGTCGAGGTCGCCGACCGGATCTCGGTGATGTATGCCGGCCGCATCGTCGAGACCGGCACCGCGCACCAGGTCGTGCTCGATCCGCACCACCCCTACACGATCGGCCTGCTGCGCAGCCGCGCGGAGGGGGCGCTGGCCAAAGGCGCGCGGCTCCAGACGATCCCGGGGAGCCCGCCGGACCTCGCCAACCGCCCGGCCGGATGCCCGTTCGCCCCGCGCTGCTTCCTCGCGATCGACAAGTGCCGCGAGACGCCGCCCTCGCTCAGCGTCGGCGACGGGCACCTCGCCGCCTGCTGGCGCACGGAGGAGGCGTCGGCCGCCTACCGCGCCGGGCCGCAGCCGGTGAGGGCCGAGGCGGCGGCCTAAGGGGGAAACGCGGACGATCGGCCCGATCAGGCCTTCTTCCGGCCGGAGGGACCACACTCGGCGTCCTGCGAAGGCGGAAACGGCTGACCGGCTGCGACGGCGCCCCCTCGGTCCGATCCCGTCCGCCGATAAATCCCCGCCTCACGCGCCGTATCGGCTTCCACATGCGGACCTGCGCCTGGATCATCCACGATGCGGGCCAGCACGTCATGCATGCGGGTCTGCCAACCGGGACCGGTCGCCTTGTAGGCATCGAGCACACGGCGATCGATCCGAAGCGTGAGTTGCACCTTGGGCGACGCGGCCCGCGGGCGTCCGCCGCGGTTTCTCGGAAGCGCGGCGTAGATATCCGGAGGCAGCTCGCGAGCCGGTCTCAACGCGGCGAGTTCCACGTCCGTCAGGTCGGGGTTGTCGGAGACCTCATCCCAATCCGCCTGGGAAAATGCCGGCGCGTCTGTCTTGCGATCCGAGACGATCATGGACGGCCCTTTCCTTCGGATTGGCGTAGCGCAAACTCACCAGGGCGATGGCTTCCGCCCCCAATGGCGAGACGATCACGACGACGACCAACCGGTCCCGCCATCGACCGATGATCTTGTAGCGGATGCGGCCGGTGCGGCTCGGCTGCGCGGGCAGGTAGACGGCATCCTCGCCATCGAAAGCGGCCTCGAACTCGGCGAAGTCGAGCCCATGCTTGAGCAGGTTCGCCTGCCGCTTCGCCTCGTCCCAGACCGCCGTCACGGGTTTATGTAACTCCGAAAACCATGAGGGACAATCCGGTCGGCTCGTTGGTGCCGCATCGGTCGGTTGTCGAACCCTCTAAAGCCGGATTCGGGATGATAGCACAGGCGCGCGGTGCGGATGGCAAGGCGCGGGCCACGTCGCCTCATCCCCCGCCGGCGGCCCACAGAGTCGTCGCCAGGCGCGTCACCGCCGGCGCGATGGCGCGCTCGGGCACGGCGGCGTAGCCGAGCAGCAGGCCCGGCTCGGCCGTCATCGGGTCGGCATGGTAGGCCGAGAGCGCCACGGCCGCGATGCCGGCC
>NZ_VRUV01000154.1:0-8782 GCF_008039455.1 Methylobacterium sp. WL116 | reverse complement strand
GCGCCGTCTCCGCCGCGACGCCGGCGCCCGCGCCGAGCCTCGTCCAGCCCGAAGCCCCGACCGTGCAGGTGCGGATGACGCGCCGCTCGATGATGCGCCACCACACCATGCGGCGCCACATGATGCGCCGTGGAGGCGGCCGAACCATTGGAATGAAGAAGGGGCTCTAAATTCCAGACGTGGGGCAGCCTGCCGCCCGCATCCTCATTGGCCCGCCCGGCACCAGCCGCGGTGGGCTCTTTCGTTCTCCGTTAACCAGCTCGCGCTGCGATCCGGCCATCGAAGGGGTTCCTCTGGCCCTGACATCACCTCGGCCCGCCCGGCAGCCGCCGTGGCGGGCTTTTTCGTACCTGTACTACCCTTCGCCCGGATACACTCCGGTCGCCCGCCATATGCGAATTCGCAGCAACCGGATCTGGGCGCGCCGCAGCGCCGAGCCGGCATAGCCCTGAAGCGCTGGATCGCCCGGCAGCCTCAGGATTTTGCGGTTGTTCCGGCAGGTCCGGACAGCTCGGGTGCGGTGCCAGGCGATCTGCTCCGCCAGTGAGGCGCAATCATACCAGCGGTAGAAGCCCTCGACGATCTCGCGGATCTCGGGGTCAGCTTCGTCGGTGAGGTCGGGCTTCTCCATCCGCATCGCGGCTTCCCCTGCGATCTCGGCCGGCACACTCGCTTAGCGAGCCTCCACGCGCCAGCGGCTAGCGGGGAAACCTTCGGTTAGGATGAACGTATTTGGCTTGGGGAACTCGTTCGGAAGGTACTAATGGTGCCTTCCCAGATCATGGGAGTGGTTTGGTGGACGGCAGCACGAAGAACGAGGAAGCCGAAGCGATGCGGCTCGGCTCGCAGGCCGGGAAAGACGAGAAGCGCTTTGCGGGCGAATGTCCGTACGATCAGACGGCGTTCGGCCTTCGGTTTGCCTGGCTGGACGGCTTCTCGAAGGGCCGCGTCGAGTTGGAGAAAGCGACAGGGACCGAGCCGGCAACCCGGATCCAATAGCTATCGCTGAACGTCATCGCGTTGGCACATGGATCGCGTAGGCGCTCCGGGTAAGGCGCTTCCGCCTCACGATCATTCCTACCCGAGTCTAACCTCAGCCCGCCCGGCATCCGCCGCGGTGGGCTTTTTCGTGAGTTCGACGGGTTTGCTAAGCGGCTATGTCGCACGCGACCGCAAGCTGATGACGGAGCCCATTCGGCGGGTGTCGAAGGCGCTGCGGGCTTTGAAGGCGGATCGGGTGGTGCGGGGTGTGGCTGACGGACGCGGCAATCGCGTGTGGTCGGCAAGCGAAAAAGCACGATGAACTTGCTCGTTCCGCCTAATCTAGTGATTGGATCCAGACTTCAATTGCGAGCCTTGTGCCTTTTCGTGAAACAAATTGGCGTCAAAAGGAAATGAAGACTGACGATACTGCCCAATCAATAGCGTAACCCAGCCTGAAAGGCCGGCAGCAAGCAGAATATATTTCCAGAGGGCCTCTTTTCTCGCTTTGTCACGATTTTTTTGCGCAATAAGAGTAACGCGATCTTGAGAATTTTTCATTGTAACGAACAAATTTAGTATTCTTTCGTATTCTTCTCCATCAATTCTGTTGTAAATAGCGTCACGCAGTCTATTGCGATCAGCGCGAGACTCCGCAATGCGCTCTTGAATGCCGGCGATCAAACCAAGTACTTTCAAGTATTCTGGAAATATAGTCTGCAATTGCTCCGGTCCGACCTTCTTCTCAATGTCGTCAAACCAACTAGTAACAAAGTTAAGCATTGCATCAATCGCATCATGCTTAGACTTAACGCAATCCTCAGTTGCGTCTGCTACAAAGTTTAGAACTGCAGCTCTTTTATCGAGATTTGTGCCGATATCGAAGTTGAGAACAAGCTCGATAGAGTCGACTATCTTGCGGCCGGCGTACCTTAGCTCAAAAATAGCAGCCGCGACTATTTCATTGCCGCGTACCTGCTCGGCTCGCTTGATGCGCTGCTCGGCAATATTCCACTGCTCGATTAGGCCCACGAGGGACCTATCAATCTCAGGGTCAATCATGGTGTGTGGAGGGAGCCGAACGGAGGGAGCGCGCCTATAGCACTTTAGCGCGCTTTTTGTACACGATCCCGCCACTTCGAGTTGATCGATCGGGCATGTGTCGTTTCGTTGGCCTGCTCTTCGGGCATGAGAATGCGCCCGTTCTGAGCGGAGATATTTCCGCGAGCAAAACGTCCAACAGTCTTTTTGACGACACGGAGCCATTCCGCACGAGCTTCCGCGCGAACCGCTCTGGACACTTGAGCCATAAAAATCCGGCCTACCATCTGACGGTCCTCAAGATGGCGCTGTAACGCCGCCCTGGGAGGGCGGCGCCTACCACAGCCTAGATTTTGGGTCTAGATGCCGCCAGTGGGCGATGCTCGTTGTCCACCGGAGAGGCTGAACTGCAAAGCTTGAAAAACCGTTGCTTTTCTGATGCTTGTGGAAATCCATGCGTCATCAGCACGCGAATGAGATTGGCAACTCTTTTTTAAGCGGTGGCCAAACCACGCTGCCAGTAGCCCTTCCACTGCCGCGAAACCGGGTGCGTCAGGACAGTGTTCGTCGCTATGAGGTACTGGACACCGCTGCCCACGCGGCGGTGATCCTCACGCCTACTGCGCGGCCTCCCACACCGGCACACCGGCACACCGACAGGCCGCCCCGGCCCGCCCCGGCCCGGCCCGGCCCGATGGTAGGTCTGGTTCCCGTACCGGATCCAGGTGTCGCCAATCGCCTCGACGCGGCGGGCGTTGATCATCAGGCAGCCGCAGTAGTCGACGCGGACGACGCCGACGGTCGGATGCACGCCGAACAGGTCGGTGGCCGTCCAGCCCAGGGCGACGTCGTCCTCTCCGAACCGATCGAGGAAGTCGATCGCCGCCTCGCGCATCTCCTGCCAGCGCTGAGCCGAGAACCCCGGACAGGGCGGCACCGTGGGCTTCATGGCCTCAAGGGCATCGCGCCAGGCCTGGACGTCGGAAGGCGTGGTTCGAGGCGGTGCGGGTGATGCCATGGGTCTCGCCGGATGTGGGCCGGCGGGGATAGGAGTGCGGGCGGGGCGGCGCAACGTGGCTGTCGGCCGCCATCACCCCTGCCGCGCTTGTCGGTTGGCGAGGACGTCGGTGAACAGCTTCGACAGCGCGTACCGGCCCGACGCGTCGTAGACCTCGACGCTCCATCGGACCCGTCGCACGGCCTGCTGCCGAGTATTAGGTCGATCGCGACACGCTCGGCTTGGAAGCGCTTCAGCGCTGGATCGGCAGTCGCTTGCCCTGCAGAGGTCGGCCATGAGGTCGAAGCCGTCGGCTCAGGCGGAGCGCTTCAGCCTTCTGAAGGATCTGGCGCTGGTGGGTCGTAGCGCTCCCTGAGCTCGGCGCGCCCGCCTTCGGTGATCCTGTACTCGCTGCAGTCTGTTTTCGGGTCTGTGCGCCCCGTGGCGACGACTAGGCCCAGCACCTCAAGGCGTCTCATGTACGCGGTCACTTTGTAGAAGCTTGCCCCGGTCTGAGCCAAGGTCTGAAGGCGGTAGAGGCTGCCCGGTGGAAGCTTGTGCATCGGTCTGCAGCTCCTGGCTCAGCGCTGCACCGCCTCGATATCGTCCTCGTAGATCGAGTCCGGCTGACAGGCGTGCCACTGCTTCTTCTCGTCGGTTTGGCCTTTGCGACCCCAGCAGTAGCCGGCTTGTGCCAGGCGGCCACTGAGGCGATCTCGGAGACGGCATTGCTCTCTGGCGATGTCGGCATCTCCTGAGCCCTCACACGCCTGCGAGGCCTTCCTTTCAGCCGTCAGCAGTTCCGGGACGGTCGGCATCTGCTGCTGTGCGCTGGCACCTCCGGCCTTGGCGACGAGAGCGAGGGCGATCAGGACTGTGCGCATGCAAGCAGGATAGCCCCAGGGATGGCGTTGTCGAGGCGCGTTGAGAGCACCGAGGTCCGCATCATGGGTCGACGCTCGACCTGATTAACACGCTGGCCTGGAAGCAGCGCGAGGGCGACGCGACTAAGAACGATGGGTTCTACGACCTCGGGAATGCACCTTCTCAGCCAGAGGCGGCGACCTAAGCGTTCCGAAGAGGCGACAGATTGAGACGACGAGCATCTGAGACTCAGATGCTTCTGGCAATCGAAACCCTGGAGTTCAACCTCATCACGCTTGGTGTTGCTCAGGCACGATGAAGCCCTACTGATGGTGGCATCGATTAGCTATTTTCAAGTCGGATCAGGCGCTTGCAGCCTTGTTTTCATCACTCCTCATAGCTTCAGCAACGCTGCTAAACGCTGCAACGAACGCCCACGCATTAGCTTCGCGGATCATATCGAGATCGGTCCGGCTGGCCCCCGGTATCTCAATATCTGACATCTCGACGCTCAGGCTTTGTCCAAGAGCACGGACCCGTACCGGCGACATGCCACACTGCTCGAACACCAGCACCGCTACCGTTTGAATGAGCACCCGCAAGGCTGAGGCCTCAGCATGCTGCTCAACCGCATCCTTATCTATCGCCATGGCCATCCTGCCGACCGGCTCACGTCTGAGTCCAACCGCCGCGACACACATCATGCGTCCCCGCAGACACCTATGCAACTATGGATTGCACGTACTGAGATAGGGTTCAAGCCACAGTTGCTCAAAGATCCTCACTTGAGGCGGATTGGCCGATGACTGTTGGTACCAGCCCGAGGTAACTGAGGCGCATACGGATGCGCCGCCCTGCCGGCTGGGCAGTGGCGAGGGATTGACGTGCTTCGCCACCCAACTGCAATCTCGGCATCAGAGTGAGCTGCGAAGGCGTAGCTCTGACCCACTCGCACTGTGGTCGAAAACAGCGAGAGCCGGCGGCTCGGGTCCTGGAGCGTGGCCGGCCCACAAAAGAAGCTCAGGTCGTTTCAAATAAGCTTTTCCGCGTTCATTCGCCCGACTCGCTTCCGTGAGTGGTGGAACGGGGTGCTACTTTAGCGTGTACCCAGAGGGCCCATCGTACACCGGACGCCAGTAACGCGTTTAAAGCTAACACTGAAAGAAGCCACGTTGCTTCGAGTACGAACAACAGCACAACTGTCTGCGATACGACCTGTAGCAGCGGCAGATGGTGGATTGCACCAGCAACTCCGGACGCCACTGCTACAACAGCCACAACCAGTAACAACATCTGCCAAGAAGCAAACACGCCGCACGCGGTCCCTAGAAACGCAACCAATATGTAAGACATGACTTTTCCGGCGTTTCCCTCTGCCAGAAGCATAAGGATCAATCTGGGATGAACAACAACTGTTTAACAAATTTTTGCAGCAAATAATCCAGTTTGTAACACCCTGCGGTTGCATGCCGCATCCTGTGGCATGCCTTTTTGAAACACAGCATCGATTACAATAATTACACATTCATAGAAAACTTTTTACTGAAATTGTGATAATGTACGCTGTAATTGCCAAAAAGACACCCACCGTCCCGATTGCAAAAAGCACGCATAAGTTGATGCGCAGCGATCGGAAACGATCCTTATTCCCGTTGCCTAAACCTAACGATGAAAGGGCAAAGGTTTTATTTTGTATATTACAGAAAACTCGACGAAATTTTGACATAAGGACCCTTCTGTATCAGTCGCTGCGAAATTATAGTCAGGCCGAAGCCTGTATAGAGTGTCGATCAACACGCAGATCGCGATTGACCACACCCATAGGTATGGGTGTGCTGTTAGAAGAAATCGGACTCCAGGGGCACCTAACGGGAGCGTGCGCAATTTAGTTTCGGGCAGGACGAAAATCTTTCGCGCACTGCTAAGGTTGGCTTTAGAGCTACAACCTCGTGCGAGCTGCACTAATTAGCGCTGATGCAGCGCCGAGGCGGACGGGTATCCCCCGCCACGCAAACGACCGATTATGTGACAGAGGGATCGGACCAGTGCACTCGTCGCGGATGACGCTCCATAACGTCACTATTTTTAAGATCCGCGATCCCATCACTCCGCACAGCTTCAGTGCCTGTGGTGTGATGCCCCTGCCCCTACCGTGCTTCTTGCCGTAGCGCTGCCGTACCTACTGGGCTGTGACCGCTTGCTACCGCCGGTGGCTATCGCGGCACCATGTTGTCGAGGAAGGCACGCCTCACTACATGGCCGTCGATGGAAACCCTTGTTCGTCTCCTGGACCGCCTCAAAGCCCGCCAGCGCGACCTCATCATGAAAGCCGCCCAGTACGACACGATGCCGGCGGACAGTACGCTAAAGCGTATCGCCGAGCTTGAGAACGCTATCGCAGCGGTGGAGGCGGTGGCGGATGAGGAACGAGGTCGGCGGCGGCAGTAGGCCCCAGTAGGACAGCCGCAGGGATAGAGTCGTCGAGCTGTGCAGCGACCGCATCGAGACACGCGTGATGCGACGACGCTTGACCTAATCCACACGCTGGCTTGGGAACAGCGCAAGGGCGACGCCACCAAGAACGATGGCTTCTACGCTCTCGGGAACATGCCTGCGCAGCCGGAGGCGGCGACTTGATGTAAAACCTCGATCGCTCGAAAGGCGGTCAAATCAAGGGAATTTTGCATGAGTCCGATAGAGGTGCTTACCGGAGCGCGTTCGAGAGAAGTGCCTTGGCCTCTCATCGTGGAAGCCCTTCGCAAATTTATGTCAGCGGGCAGCGTCGACGACCAAGGCAGGCCATGGGTCGAAGTAGCTGCACATCTGACCGGCTATACAACAAGCCAGCTTTGGATTAGCATTAGAACATACACATTCATTCAGAATTTTATCAGTCGACATGACTTGCCAGAGCATGCGCTTGATTGGCCCATGTCAAACCTTGAAGTAGTTACCCGTATTGCAAAAGCAAATGAAGATCAGGCCAAAGAAATAATTCGTAGCAGAGACCAATTGACATTGCGTAATTTGCGCAACATGTATGACCAAATTAAAAAAGATCCTACAAGCAAGATTTCTGCAATGAGTGCAGGCCTGAAATCGTCTAAATCTTTTACAGATAATCTGTTCAAAAGCCTATCAGGTAAAAACACTCTCCAACAGATTTTGGGTTTGGCGCAAGACTCGTCTCTTGGCCGACTTAAAGTGTGGCCTGGACGATATCCTCTCTGTCATCCAAATTTCTACGTTGATTTCATAAGCGACGGCAAACTTTGCCTTGCGGCGTTCGAAGGTCTAAAATTTTTTGGAGATATTAATTCGCAAGTTGCAACGAAGGCGACCTTGAAAGCAGCCGTCGAAGCAACGTTTTTTGCTCAGTATTATCTGTGTGCTCCAAGTTGGGTATCAACTGACGATCTTTTACACCTCAGAGATAGACTAGGTCTCTTCAACGTCGGGATCATCAGTGTCGTTGAGGAAAAGGTCGTTGCAGTCGCGCATCCCCTCGGGCCATCCGTGCATGACCGGCAAAGCGTTCTGTTGGAAGACCACGCAATTCGAGCCCGATTGGGGATCACCCCTAGCAAAACGTGAATAAGAAAGGCTTTGCAAAAGCAAAAGGCCCAGCTTCGCAGCTGGGCCTTCAGTAAGTCTCGGATCCCTAGACGAGTATGTGCGCAACCAATCGAGGTCGCGCACATATCTAGTTTACTTAGAAGTCGCGCTGGACGCGGACCTTGGCCTGGAAGACGTCGTCGCTGGTCGCGGTACGGACTGCAAAAGTCCCGTTGTTGATGCCCGCGATGTTGGCATAAGCAGTCGGGCTCTTGTCGGTGTCGATCACGCGACCGTTCTTGACGCCGATCTGGGTGTAGAGACCTTCCACACCGATATCGAGGTCCTTCACCGGTGACCAGATCAAGCTCGCGCCGGCGACGAACTGATAGGTGTCGCGAAGCGCCTGGCTGAGCTGGTAGAACCGGGTGCCGGGCGTGCCGACCGAGTTCGCACCGAAGCCGGTACCACCGGTGAGTGCGAAAGCATCGCCCTGACCGGCGCGGGCGCCGGCCGAGAAGCTCTGCTCGCCGTAGGAGCCAAAGGCGGCCGAACGCAGCTCAGGCGACCAGTAGTGCAGGTACGAGCCGACCACAGTGAAGCTCTCGGACTTCGACATCTGGCCCGTGTAGGGGTTGATCGTCGCGTCGGAGAAGTACTGCGCGAACTTCTGACCCTGGATCGTGGTCGTGCTCTGGGTGTACGAGCCGGTGTACGAGGAGTAGCCGGTGTACATCTGCGCGCCGACGCCGTAGGCGCCCTGCAGGTAGAGGGTATCGCCGGGGGAGATGAACGGCAGGTTGACCTTCACGCCGCCCTGGACCGCGTAGCCGTAGTCGTTGCTGGTATGGGGGATGCTGACGTTGGAACCCGTACCGGTACCGGCGCCGTTGGCGACGTTTCCGACGTTCAGCTCGTGCACCGCGGCGGTGAGCTGGGCGGAGCCCCAGGCCGCGTCGTAGCGCAGGGCGCCGACGAAGTCGGGCATCCGGTTGCGCTCGATGCCATCGACGAAGCTGTAGCGCGACGGGTTCCCCGCAGCATTGTAGCCAATGAAGACCGGGATCGGCGAGTTGGTCTGCCCGAATGCGGCCGCCGACGTGTTGAGCGTCACGTTCGCTGCGTTGGTGGTCGGCGAGAAGATCGGCGAGCGGCGGAAGGTCGGGTCTTCGGCCGAGAGCGTCGCCGAGAAGCCGTTGCCCAGCGTCGCGGTGTACGCGATCAGGTTGGTCGAGGACACGTCGGAGCCGGCGGTGGCGCCGGCCAGCTCGAAGTCGTGAGCGTAGAAGTCGAAGAACGACGAGGCGCGACCGGCGGTGAAGCCCGCGAACTGGATGAAGGCCT
>NZ_VRUV01000153.1:0-8934 GCF_008039455.1 Methylobacterium sp. WL116 | reverse complement strand
CACGAGGGCGTGGATGGGGGCGCCCCCTGCCGGCGGCTCGACCTTCAAGGGCGAGGAGATCGCCAAGTCCGACCGGCCGGAGCTGGCGGCGGCCAAGAGCATCGTCTCCGGCGGTCGCTCGCTCGGCTCGGCCGACAAGTTCAAGGAGCTGATCGAGCCGCTGGCCGACTCGCTCGGCGCCGCCGTCGGCGCCTCCCGCGCCGCGGTCGATGCCGGCTACGCCCCCAACGACTGGCAGGTCGGCCAGACCGGCAAGGTGGTCGCGCCCGACCTCTACGTCGCCGTCGGCATCTCCGGCGCGATCCAGCACCTGGCCGGCATGAAGGATTCGAAGGTCATCGTCGCGATCAACAAGGACGAGGACGCGCCGATCTTCCAGGTGGCGGATTACGGGCTCGTCGGCGACCTGTTCCAGATCGTGCCGGAACTGCAGGCCGAGATCGGCAAGGCCAAGGGCAACTGAAGTCGTTCGTCGCGATCCGAAGGTCGTCGGATCGGGTCACCCGGTCGAACCCGTCGCGCGATCGCGTGCGCGACGGGTTCCACTTGGGCCGACGAAGGGTCTAAAAGAAACGCCGCACAGTCCTTCCAGCTTTCGCGTCGGATGGTGGGCCGTGCGGCGTAGGGCAGCTCGACAACCGCTTCGGTCGTCGGCGTCGGGGGCATGGATCGACAGATGGGCATCGATATCAAGCGGGTCGGCATCATCGGTGCCGGGCAGATGGGGAGCGGCATCGCTCACGTCTGCGCAGCGGCCGGCCTCGACGTTCTGCTGAACGACCGCGATCCCGACCGCCTGAACGCCGGCCTCGCCAACATCGACGGCAACCTCGCCCGCCAGGTCTCGAAGGGCACGATGGACGAGGGACAGCGCCGCGACGTCCGCGAGCGCATCGTCGCCGCCCGCAGCTACGACGACCTCGGCCCCTGCGACCTCGTCATCGAGGCCGCGACCGAGAACGAGGCGACCAAGCGGCAGATCTTCTCGACGCTGTGCACGTCGCTGCGGCCCGATGCGCTGATCGCCACCAACACGTCCTCGATCTCGATCACCCGGCTCGCCGCCTCGACCGACCGGCCGGAGCGCTTCATCGGCATCCACTTCATGAACCCGGTGCCGGTGATGCAGCTCGTCGAGCTGATCCGCGGCATCGCCACGGAGGACCCGACCTACGAGTCGGCCAAGGCGTTCATCGCAAAGCTCGGCAAGACCTCGACGATGTCGGAGGATTTTCCGGCCTTCATCGTCAACCGCATCCTGCTGCCGATGATCAACGAGGCGATCTACACGCTCTACGAGGGCGTCGGCTCGGTCGAATCGATCGACACCGCGATGCGGCTCGGCGCGAACCACCCGATGGGCCCGCTGCAGCTCGCCGACTTCATCGGCCTCGATACCTGCCTGTCGGTAATGCAGGTGCTCTACGAGGGTCTGGCGGATTCGAAGTACCGGCCGTGCCCGCTGCTGGTGAAGTACGTCGAGGCCGGCTGGCTCGGCCGCAAGGTCAAGCGCGGCTTCTACGATTATCGCGGCGAGACGCCGGTCCCGACCCGCTGAGCGCGGGCCGGGTCGCTTTCATCGCCTACTTGGGCTGATTGCCGTTGGCGTTCGGCTGGGCCGGCTGCGGGTAGGTCGGGTTGCCGGCCGGAACGGCACCGCTGTTGCTCGACGCCGGCGCATTGCTCGAGCCCGTCACCGACCCGGTGATCTCCTTGCGCGACGCGTCCTGGCTCTGGCTGGCATAGTCCTTCGGCGCGTTGGCTCCGTTCCACGTGAGCAGGCCGATCGTGGCGACCGCGAGCAGCACGAGGCTGCCGACCAGCACCCACAGCACCGACTTGCCGCGCTCGCCCTGGCGCGCGTTCTGATTGGGAAGCTTCTCGACCATTCCAAGGACCTCACCGATACGCCGTCAGGGCGTCGCCGCGTGCCGAAGGGCGGCACGCGTTCTCGACCCGGCAAACGCCGGTCCGTCGCCGGGGGTTCCTCCCGATACGGCCGCGCTCGGCCTCAGCGGCCGGTGACGAGCAGGATCTTGCCGAGGTGGGCGCTCGACTCCATCAGAGCATGCGCCTTCTGCGCCTCTTCCAGGGGGAAGGTCGCGTGGATCACCGGGCGGATGCGGCCGGCATCGAGCTCCGGCCACACGTCGCGGCGGAGCCCGTCGGCGATTTCCGCCTTCTCGGCGTTCGGACGCGGCCGCAGCGTGGCGCCGGTGAAGGTGAGCCGCTTGATCATGATCGGCGTGATGTTGAGCGCCTCGACCTTGTTGCCGCCCATCAGGGCGATCAGCACGAGGCGACCCTCGATCGCGAGCGAGGCGAGGTTCTTGGCGAGGTAGCTCGCACCGATCATGTCGAGGATGACGTCGACGCCCTTGCCGTCGGTCAGCCGCTGGACCTCCTCGGCGAAGTCGGCCTCGCGGTAGTTGATCGCGGCGTCCGCGCCGAGCGACTCGCAGAACGCGCACTTCTCGGCCGAGCCGGCCGTCGTCAGCACGCGGGCGCCGAGGTGTTTGGCGATCTGGATCGCCGTGGAGCCGATGCCGCTCGATCCGCCATGGACGAGGAAGGTCTCGCCCGCGGCGAGCCGCCCGCGCTGCACCACGTTGGAATAGACCGTGAAGAACGTCTCGGGGATGCCGCCGGCATCGACGAGCGACAGCACCTCGGGCTTCGGCAGGCAATGCCCGGCCTCCGCCACCGCGAACTCGGCGTAGCCGCCGCTGATCACCAGCGCGCAGACCTCGTCGCCGAGGGACAGGCCGGATACACCCTCGCCGAGCGCCGCGATGCGGCCCGCGACCTCGAGGCCCGGCACCGCGGTGGCGCCCTTCGGCGGCGGATACTTGCCGCCGCGCTGCATCACGTCCGGACGGTTGACGCCGGCCGACACCACCTCGATCAGCACCTGGCCCGGCCCGGCCTTCGGCAGCGGCACCGTCTCGATGCCGATCACCTCGGGGCCGCCGGCTCCGTTGAAGCAGACCTGGCGCATGGTCTCGGGCAGCGTCATCGTCATCGGGCGGTCTCCTCGCGAGGGTTCGCCCCTAGTTGCTGCCGGACGCTCCGTTGGCAAGCCCGGGTCCAAGGCCCGCGCGTCTCAGCGGGTGCCGTACATCCGGTCGCCGGCATCGCCCAGGCCCGGCACGATGTAGCTGTGGTCGTTGAGGTGGCTGTCGATCGCCGCGGTCCAGATCGGCACGTCGGGGTGAGCGGCCTGAAGCCGGGCGACGCCCTCCGGCGCGGCGAGCAGGCAAACGAAGCGCAGGTCCTGCGCGCCGCGAGCCTTCAGCCGCGTCAGCGCGGCGATGGCGGAATTCGCGGTGGCGAGCATCGGGTCGAGCACCAGCACCGTGCGATCGGCGAGGTCCGACGGCGCCTTGAAGTAGTACTCGACCGCCTCGAGCGTCTCCGGGTCGCGGTAGAGCCCGACATGCGCGACGCGAGCCGAGGGCAGCAGCGACAGCATCCCATCGAGGAAGCCGACGCCAGCCCGCAGGATCGGGGCGAGGACCAGCTTCTTGCCCTGGATCTGGCGCCCCTCCATCGTCTGGATCGGCGTCTCGATCGTCACCGGCTCCAGCGGCAGGTCGCGCGTCACTTCATAAGCGAGCAGCATCCCGATCTCGTTGAGCAGGTTGCGGAAACCCTGCGTCGAGCGGTTCTTGTCGCGCAGGAGCGTCAACTTGTGCTGGACGAGGGGGTGGTCGACCACCGTGACCGTTGCCTGGCTCATCCTGTCCTCCCGACGCGTGCCCTCCCGCTTTGCCGAACGGCGATCCCGGGCGCAACGCGAACCCCACGAAAAAGGGCCTTCCGCTCGCACGGAAGGCCCTCGATCTCGTCGGTCGCGCGTCGGGATCAGGCGGTGAAGGACTTGTCGGTCCCGTCGGCGCGGCGCTTGGCCATGAAGGCGTCGAACTGGTCGCGATCCTTGGCGCGCTTCAGCTCCTCGACGAACTCGGCGAAGGCGCGGCTTTCCTCCTGCAGGGCGCGGCGCTGGGCGTCGAGCCGGTCGAGCTCGGCCTTGCGATACTCCTCGAAGGCCCAGTTGCCGGTGGTTCCGCGGCGGTTCGAGGCCTCGAATGCGCGGGCGAAGCGCGAGGCTCGGGCGGTGCCGCCCTCCCAACCCGCGGCGCCGCGCTTGGCGTAGTCGCGCAGTTCCCCGAGGGCCGGATACCCGGCGATCTTCCACGCCACCAGGGCGAGGCCGACGGGCCACCAGTAGATGAAGGTCACTACGATCGCGCCGATCTCGATCGAGCGGCGCGGAAACGGGCCGCAGCGGCTGACCTTGCCGCTCGCCCAGGGGGAGGAAGTGGAAGTGCTCACGGTAAGGCTCCGCTGTTCATGTGAACAGCGTTAACATGCGGGCGGCCCGCAGGCCTTTCAAGGGGTGCGACGCGCGATGCGCATCACCCCGGCTTGCCCGCCCCGGCGCCGTGGACGAGGGCGAGCACGCCGGCGCGCAGAAGCTCGTACTTGTCGGGAATGCCCGGCCCCTTCGGTAGGTGTCCCGCCGCCGCGAGGGTCGCCAGCCCGTGCGAGAGCGCCCAGACCTCCAGCGCGATGAAGCGCGGGGCGACGCCGCCGAACCCGTCGGGGAAGGTCGCCTGCAACGCCTCGACCAGGAGGTCGAACGGGCTCGGGCGCGGCCCGGCCTCGTTCGGGGCGTGGACGCCGCGGGTCTCGAAGATTGCCGCGTAGTAGCCCGGCTCCTCCTCCGCGAAGGCGAGGTAGGCCTCCCCCATCCGGGTGAAGCGCTCCAGCGGGGTGCCGCGGGCGGTGAGCGCGCGCGCCAGCCGCTCGGCCAGATCCGCGAAGCCGCGCCCGGCGAGTTCCTCGAGCAACGCCTCGCGGCCGCGGAAATGCCGGTAGAGCGCGGCCGGGGTGACGCCGACGAGGCGGGCGGCGTCGACCAGGGTGAAGCCGCCGATGCCGCGCTCGGCGATGAAGCGGCGCGCGGCCTCGATCAGCGCCTCCTTCAGGTTGCCGTGGTGGTAGCCACGTCGATCAGCGGGTCCGTCTCGCCAGGGTCGCACCGGGTACTCCTCACCTGCACCCCGGACGCGGGCGCGCGACGTTTACGAGCGAGCGTCGCGTTTGTTTCGGCGATCGTGCGAGCTTACCAGAAATCCGGCTTTCCCCGACATCGTTGCGTCTACCAGTCGACGATGGACGCGGGCGTGAGGCTTGACAGCCACGCCCGATGCAACAGTGTTTCATCCGGTGATCGGCAGGGCCTAGGATGCCGTGCGGCCCCCTTCGGCGCGGAACGGAGAATCGAGAGCATGGCCTTCGTCAGCCTGATGGCGTGGCGGGCGCGCTCGGCCGAGCAGGCTCAGCGCGCCAAGCTTTTGAAAGTCGCATGCTCGGATGCCCTCGGGCTCGGCTCGGAGGATGCGATCACCGTCAACGAGATCGCCTGTGCCGACCCCGGCTGCCCGGACATCGAGACCGTGGTGCTGGTGATGCGCGCCGGCGAGCCGACGCGGGCGATCCGCATCCCCGCGCCGATGGATGCGGTCGGCGAGGCCGAGCTCGAGCGGCTCGTCGCGGACGAGCGGGTGCTCCGCAAGCCGAACGCATCTTAGACGCAACCGTGCCGGCGGCTCGGCACGACGCGCGGCGCACTATGTTTTGACCGAGGAAATTCGGCAATCTCCTCTATAAGTCTATCGTGACGGCGGTGCCATCAAGAGCACCGATGCAACGAACGAAGAGATTACGAGGAAACGCCATGCGCCACATCATCCGAAAGACCGTCGTCGGCCTCGCCGTCGCGTTGCCCGTGCTGGCCTCGGCCGGCGTCGCCTTCGCGGCGGCCGGCGACGGCGACGCCGAGCGCGCGGCACGCTGGCAGGAGCTGCAGAAGCAGGTGTTCGGCGACCGAAAGGTCGAGCCCGGCAAGCTTGTATCGATCGACATGCCGGTGCGCGCCGAGGACGCCGCCCTGGTCCCGGTGACGCTCACCGTCGCCGACAAGGACGAGGTGAAGGGGCTGTACCTCATCATCGACGACAACCCGGCACCGCTCGCCGCCCATGTCGACTTCGGGCCGGCCGGCGACCCGGCGCAGCTGAAGATGCGGGTGCGGGTCAACACCTATTCCAACGTCCACGCCGTGGCCGAGACCAAGGACGGGCGTCTCGTCGCGTCCGAGATCTTCGTGAAGGCATCGGGCGGCTGCTCGGCGCCGATGGGGATGACCGACGCGGACGCGATGAAGGGCATGGGCGACATGCGGATGAAGTTCTCTGACCTCACCGCCGACAAGGCGATGCCGGCGACGCTGATGATCCGCCACCCGAACTTTTCCGGCATGCAGATGAACCAGGTTTCGCGCGAGTACACGCCCGCCCGCTACCTCGACCGGATCAGCGTCAGCCAGGGCGCGCGCAACGTCTTCACGCTGGAAGGCGACATCTCGATCTCGTCGAACCCGGTGATCGGCTTCGAGATGCGCCCCGAGGGCAGCGCGCCGATCACGGTCGCGGCCACCGACAGCCAGGGCGGCACGTTCGACCACACCTTCCCGGTGCCGGCCGTCAGCAACTGAACGACGACGACGCGCCCGGCCCGAGCGGGCCGGGCTTTCGCCAACCGGGGATCCGACGCTCATGACACGCCGCCGTACGCTCATCGCCCTCCTCGCCCTCGCGCCGCTGGCCTTCGCCCAGGCGCAGGCCGGGGAGATGAAGCCCTATTCGCAGGAGGCGTTCGACGCCGCGCAGAAGGCCGGCAAGCCGATCCTCGTCGAGGTCAGCGCGCCGTGGTGCCCGATCTGCAAGACGCAGAAGCCGATCCTGGCCAAGCTCAGCGCCGACCCGCGCTTCAAGGACCTGCAGATCTTCGACATCGACTTCGACAGCCAGAAGGACCTGCTGCGCAAGCTCGACGTCCGCATGCAGAGTACGCTGATCGCCTACAAGGGCGCCGTCGAGACCGGCCGCTCGGTCGGCGAGACGCAGCCCGAATGGATCGAGGGGCTGGTCGAGAAGACCCTCTAGGCCGAACGCGATGCTCGTCAGCCTCGGCCTCGCGCTGCTCGCCGGACTGCTCTCGACGCTCTCGCCCTGCGTGCTGCCGCTGCTGCCGCTGGTGC
Source organism: Methylobacterium sp. WL116 (assembly GCF_008039455.1). Lineage (NCBI taxonomy): Bacteria > Pseudomonadati > Pseudomonadota > Alphaproteobacteria > Hyphomicrobiales > Methylobacteriaceae > Methylobacterium > Methylobacterium sp. WL116. The sequence goes on along the minus strand of NZ_VRUV01000153.1, from coordinate 1,826 downwards.
TCGGGGCGGCGGCGTCCGAGCATCGCTACGGGCCGGCGGCGCTGGCGGGCGGGCTGGCCCTGTCGTTCGTGGCGATCGGCCTCTTCGTCGCCACGATCGGCTTCGGCCTCGGGCTCGACGGCGACGTGTTCCGCCGCGTCGCCGCGATCCTGCTGATCCTCGTCGGGATCGTCCTGCTGGTGCCGTCGGCGCAGACGCGCCTCGCGGTCGCCGCCGGGCCGGTCGCGAACTGGACCGAGGCGCGCTTCGGCGGGTTCTCCGCCACCGGCCTGTGGGGCCAGCTCGGCGTCGGGCTGCTGCTCGGCGCCGTCTGGAGCCCCTGCGTCGGCCCGACGCTCGGCGCCGCCTCGATCCTGGCCGCGCAGGGACGCGACCTTGGGGCGGTGGGCTTGACGATGCTGGTCTTCGGCCTCGGCGCGGCCCTGCCGCTCCTGATCCTCGGCGCCCTCTCGCGATCCGTCCTGATGCGCTGGCGCGACCGGCTGATGCGGGCCGGCAAGGGAATGAAGGCGGCGCTTGGGCTCATCCTCGTCGCCACCGGGCTGGTGATCGTGCTCGGCGCCGACAAGCGGATCGAGGCGGTGCTGGTCGACGCCTCGCCGGATTGGCTGAACGCGCTGGCGACGCGCTACTGAACGCGCCGCCTCAGCGCTTGAAGAACGCGTCCGCGGCGCCGAGCGCCACCTGCTTGGCCGTCCGGGCTGCCTCGAGCCGCCGGATCTCGTCCTGCAGCAACGCGATCCGGTGATTGATCTCGTCCACCGACAGGGTGTCGAGCCCCTGCCCGATCTCGTGGTGCACCGGGCGCTTCACCCGCTCGTCGTCGTCCCGCATCGCAAAACTCCTCACAAGGCCGGCGTCCCGGCGCCGGGCGGCAGGCCGAGATGGCGGGCGACGGTGGCGCCGATGTCGGAGAACGTCGCGCGCCGCCCGAGCGGGCCCGGCGCGATCCCCGGCCCGAAGGCCAGGACCGGCACCTGCTCGCGGGTGTGCTCGGTGCCGTGCCAGGTCGGGTCGTTGCCGTGGTCGGCGGTGACGAGGCAGAGGTCGCCCGGGCGAAGCGTCGCCAGGATGTCGGGAACGCGGGCGTCGAACGCTTCCAGCTCGGCGGCGTAGCCCGGCACGTCGCGGCGGTGGCCGTGCTCGCTGTCGAAGTCGACGAGGTTGGCGAAGACCAGTCCGCCATCGGCGAGGCTTCCGAGCGCATCGAGCGCGGCGTCGAGGCACGCCATGTTGGCGCCCGGCTTGATCTCACGGCCGGTGGCCCGGTGGGCGAAGATGTCGCCGATCTTGCCGACGCTGACCAGGTCGCGGCCCGCGGCCTGGAGGCGGTCGAGCAGGGTGTCGGCCGGCGGCGCGACGGAGAAGTCGCGGCGGTGGCTCGTCCGCCGAAAGCCTGCCTCGGCCGTCCCGGCGAAGGGCCGGGCGATCACCCGGCCGATCCGGTAGGCGTCGCAGAGCTCGCGCGCGATCCGGCACAGGTCGTAGAGGCGCTCCAGGCCGAAGGCGTCCTCGTGGGCCGCGATCTGGAAAACGCTGTCGGCGGACGTGTAGCAGATCGGCCTGCCGGTCCGGACGTGCTCGGCGCCGAGCGCATCGATGATCGCGATGCCGGAGGCGTGGCGGTCGCCGAGGATGCCCGGCAGGTCCCCCAGCCGGATCAGGTCGCGCGTCAGCGCCTCGGGAAAGGCCGGCCGCGTATCCGGGAAGTATCCCCACGGTTCGCGCATGGCGAGGCCGGCGATCTCCCAATGCCCGGACGGCGTGTCCTTGCCGGCCGCGGTCTCGACGGCGTGGCCCCAGGCGCCCGCGAGCGCGCCGGGCGC
>NZ_VRUV01000152.1:0-9027 GCF_008039455.1 Methylobacterium sp. WL116 | reverse complement strand
TCGATCGTGATGCCGTGCCTCGACGAGGTGCGTGCCCTGCCGACCGCGCCGGTCGCGGCGGTGGTGTCGAGGACCGTCTGCCACGGCCCGCCGATCACCGCGGCGAGGCGGAAGTCGCAGGGCTGGGGATCGGCATTGATCAAAATCAGGATGCGGCCGTGATCGAGGTCGTTGCCGATCTGCATCCCGAAGGCGCGACGGCTCTCGTCGGCCCAGGCGTCGGAATTCATCTCCGCGCCGCAGGGCGAGAGCCAATGCACGTCGCGCAGGGTGCTCCCGGGGGCGATCGGCGTGCCGTCGAAGAACTGCCGACGGCGAAGGGCCGGCCTCTCCCGACGCAGGCGCGTGAGGTTCGAGACGAAGGCGCCGAGATCCGGGTCGGGATCGGTCGACCAGTCCATCCAGCTCGTCGGGTTGTCCTGGCAATAGGCGTTGTTGTTGCCGCGCTGCGTGCGCGAGCGCTCATCGCCCATCAGCAGCATCGGCACGCCCTGCGCCAGCATCACGGTGGCGAGCAGGTTGCGCTTCTGGCGGGCGCGGATGGCGAGGATCGCCGGGTCGTCGGTCGGCCCCTCGACGCCGTAGTTGCGCGAGACGTTGTGGCCGTGGCCGTCGCGGTTGTCCTCGCCGTTCTCGGCGTTGTGCTTCTCCTCGTAGGCGACCACGTCGGCGAGCGTGTAGCCGTCATGGGTCGCAGCGAAGTTGATGCTGGCGAGCGGCGAGCGGCCCGACGGCGCGAACACCTCGCGCGAGCCGGTCAGCCCCTGGGTCAGCTTGGCCAGCTGGCCGGCATCGCCGCGCCAGAAGCCACGGGCGGCGTCGCGGAACTGATCGTTCCACTCGCTCCAGCCGCGCGGATAGCCGCCGAGGCGATAGCCGTTCTCGCCGAGGTCCCAGGGTTCGGCGATCATCTTCACCCGCGCCAGCACCGGATCCTGCGCCACCGCCTGGAAGAATGCGGCCTCGGCCGAGAATGCGGAGGGCGCCCGGCCGAGGCTGGTGGCGAGGTCGAAGCGGAAGCCGGCGATGCCGTAGGCGGTCGCCCAGTGGCGCAACGAATCCAGCACCAACTGCATCACCCGCGGGTGAGCGACGTCCAGGGTGTTGCCGCAGCCGGTGCAATCGACGTCGCGGCGGGGATTGTCGGGGTCGAGCTTGTAGTAGCTGGCGTTGTCGATGCCACGGAACGACAAGGTCGGCCCGGCATGGCCGGCTTCGGCGGTGTGGTTGTAGACCACGTCGAGGATCGTCTCGATGCCGGCGGCGTTCAGCTCGCGGATCGCCGCCTTCAAGCCGCCGAGGCCGCCGTCGCCGAGATAGCGCGGATCGGGCGCGAAGTAGCCGAGCGGCGAGTAGCCCCAGAAGTTCACCAGCCCCTTGTCGACCAGGAAGCGGTCGTCGGCGAAGGCTTGGATCGGCAGCAGCTCGAGCGCGGTGACGCCGAGCTTCCACAGGTGCTCGACGATCGCCGGATGGGCCAGCGCCGCATAGGTGCCGCGCTCGGCTTCCGGCACGGCCGGATGGGTCATCGTCAGCGCCTTGACGTGCGCCTCGTAGATCACCGTCTCGGAGAGCGGGCGGCGGATCGGCTGCAGCGCGAGGTTCGGAACCTCCGGCGCGGTGACGACCGATTTCGGCATGTAGACCGCGCTGTCGCGCCGGTCGATCTGATCCTCGCGCTGCAGCCCGCGGCGGTGGCCGTACAGGGCGTCGTGCCAGCGGATCCGTCCGCGGATCTCGCGGGCATAAGGGTCGAGGACGAGCTTCGACGGATTGAAGCGGTGGCCGCGCGCCGGCTCCCACGGCCCGTGCACCCGGTAGCCGTAGAGCTGGCCCGGCAGGACGCCGCGGAGGTAGCCGTGCCAGATGTCGTCGCTGCGGCAGGGCAGGCGGATCGTGCGGCTCTCGTGGCGCTCGCCCGGCTCGAACAGGCAAAGGTCGACCGCCGTCGCGTGCTCGGAGAAGAGCGCGAAGTTGACGCCGCGCCCGTCGAAATGGGCGCCCAGAGGCGCCGGCACGCCGTCGTCGACGGCGATCATGCGTGACTGCGACACGGAATGGTCCCCCCGGCCCGGAGCCGGTGTGGACGCATCCGCGATCCCGGATCAAGCCGCCGGGCCGCATGGGCCGTGGAGAACGACGACGTCCGCCCCGAGATCACTCCGCCGCGGCGGCCGTCGTCGGCGGCTCGCGCTCGACGGTGCGGAAGTTCTCGAGCTCGGAGAGGAAACTGCGCGCCCACCAATCGACATCCTCGCGGGTCATGCGCTCGACCATCGGCTTCCAGCGCTCCAGGCGCTCGCTGCGCGGCATGTACAGGGCCGTCCGGATCGCCTCCGCGACCTCGAAGCGGTCGTAGGGGTTCACCATCAGCGCTTCGGGCAACTGCCGTGCCGCACCGGCGAATTTTGAGAGCACGAGCACGCCGGGATCGTCCTCGCTCTGGGCGACGACGTATTCCTTCGCCACGAGATTCATGCCGTCGCGCATCGGCGTCACGAGGCCGACGCGGGCGGCGCGATACAGCCCGGCCAGAACCGGGCGCGGATAGGCCTTGGTGACGTACTGGATCGGCGTCCACGCCGGGTCGCCGAGCGCGCCGTTGATCTCGCCGACCGTCTCGTTGACGGTGCGCGAGAGCTGCTCGTATTCCGGCACCTCGCTGCGGGACTTCGGCGTGATCTGGATGTAGGTGACGTTGCCGCGCTGGTCGGGGTTCGAGGCGAAGAAGCGCTCCACCGCCTCCATCCGCTCGGGCACGCCCTTGGAATAGTCGAGCCGGTCGACGCCGATCAGCAGCTTGCGGGTGCGCAGGCCCGCCATCGTCTCGCGCACCACCTCGTTCGAGCCCGCCTTCTCCGCCGCGTCCTTGAAGCCGGCGACGTCGATGCCGATCGGGAAGCTGCGGATCCGGGTCCGGCGCCCGTCGACCATCAGCGAGCCGCCGCCGAGCGGGATCGCCCGCAGGGTGTCGATCAGGTTGCGGGACAGGTTCTGCACGTCCGGGTCGGTCTGCAGGCCGATCAGGTCGTAGTCGGCGATGGCGCGGAGCAGGTCGTTGCTCGCCGGCAGCGTGTTGAACACGTCGGCGGCCGGCCACGGGATGTGGTGGAAGTAGCCGATCGGGTTGGCGAGGCCGAGGCCGCGAAGCTCGGCGGCCATCGGCAGCAGGTGGTAGTCGTGGACCCAGATGATGTCGTCGGGCTCGACGAGCTTGGCGAGCGCCCGCGCAAAGATGCGGTTGACGCGGCAATAGCCGGCGTAGTCCGAGCGCGAGAACGCCCCGAGACCGAGCCGGTAATGCATGATCGGCCACAGCGCCCGGTTGGCGAAGCCGGCGTAGTATTCCTTGTGATCCTGCGGCGAGAGGTCGACCACCGCGTATTGGACGCGGTCCCGATCGATCAGCGTCGGTTCCTCTGAGGGCTCCTCGCTGATGTTGCCGCTCCACCCGAACCAGAGACCTTCGTAGGCGGTGAAGGCCTCCTTCACGGCGACGGCGAGGCCGCCGGCGGCGACCGCCTTGCCGCCTTCTTCCGGAACCGCAACGCGGTTCGATACGATCACAAGGCGTGCCACTCAGGTGGGCTCCGGATCCTCAAGCGCGCCGGCGTGGAACGCGCAACGTCAACGTTTCTTGCCATCGTGAACGCGCGAGAGGTCGGCGCGATCCGTAGGGTTAGCCAAGCGCGAATGACTGCCGCGGGTCAAGCGATCGTTTGCGGCCGTCACGACGAAATCCGGGGCCTGTCCCCGCATCCGTCCCCGCCGCGCGGGGCGGCGGAGGCAGGAACGAACCTTGGCCGATCGCCCCTGAACGGAGGCTGAGCCGCGGATGTGCCGTCGTCCCCGGAACCCTCGGACGTGGACGATGTTACTCAGGCGAACATCGCCCCGCTAAGACCCCGTGTTCGAAGGAGTCCCCTTATGGCCGCGTCCGAGATCCCCCACCCCGATCCGGCCAAGGCCGCAGCCAGCGAGCAGGCCGAGTGGCGCAGCCTGAAGGGCGACGTCGAGGGGTTGGCCGACGTCGCGGCCGAGCGCGGGCGCGGCCTGATGGATGCAGCTCGGGTTCAGGCGCAGACCTTCGTCGAGGGCCGCAAGAACGACGCGGCGCAGTCCGTCCACGATCTCGCCAAGACCCTGCGCGATTCGAGCAAGGACTTCGAGGATCGCCCGAACATCAAGGCGTTCTTCGACAGCGCTGCCGACGGCCTGAGCCAGCTCGGCGGCTCGATCGAGTCGCGCAGCTTCGCCGACTTCTACGGCGATGCCGAGGCCTTCGCCCGCCGTGCACCGGTCGCGGTCGCGGTAGGAACGTTCGTCGCCGGCTTCATCGCCGCGCGCTTCATCAAGTCGTCGAGCCTGCCGCCGGAAGGCGACGCCCGCGACAGCTTCCGCGCGTGAGCGGCCCGGCCATGTCGACCGGATCGCAGACCCCACCCCCCGGCTCCTCCGGTGCGTCGCCCGCCGGCAGCATCCAGAGCCTCATCGGCGACGCGCTGCGCGAGACCAACGACCTCGCCCGCAAGGAGATCGCCCTGTTCCGCGCCGAGATGGCGCGGAACGTCCGCTCGCTGATCATCGGCATCGTCTGCCTCATGGCTTCGGCGGTCTTCTCCGTCGTCGCCCTGCTCGTGCTGATCGGCGCCTTCGTGAAGTGGCTGGCGACGATCGTCGGCTCGGAATGGCTCTCGGCCCTCATCGTCGGCGGCGTCCTCCTGGTCGTCGCGATCGGGATGGCGCTGTGGGGACGCAGCGCCCTGTCGTTCTCGACGCTCACGCCCACCCGTACCGGCCGGCAGGTCCGCCAGGACGCCCGCGCCCTTTCCGAGAGAGTGTCCGGATGAGTTCGATGAACGAGATGGAGCGGGACATCGAGGAGAGCCGCGCGCGCCTCGACGAGACCATCGACCGCATCCAGGGCCGCCTCTCGGTGTCCAGCCTCGTCGACGAGATGCTCGGCAACGCCCGCCGCGCACCCGCCGTCAGCGGTGCCTACGACGGAGCGCTCGAAGCGGTCCGCCGCAATCCGGTTCCCGTCCTGCTGATCGCCGCCGGCGTCGGCTGGCTGCTGCATCGGATGTCCCAGGACGCGACGCGCCGCCGGACGCAGGCTTCGGCCGAGCGCGTCCCGGTGCTCAACGACGGGGCGGCCCGGGTCTACGATCCGGATCTGCCCACCCGCCAGCCGAAACCCTCGCTGATGGACGAAACCCGCGCCTGACGGGCCGCCACCTGCGGACATTGCCAGCCGCGTACGAGTTCTGAAGGATCACGCCATGAGCGATACGAGCAAGTCGGCCACGACCGACAACCACCTACCGGACGACCTCGCCCGGGCCGCCGGCGCGAAGGTCGACCAGGGCCTGCACGCCGGCGGCCTGGACCCGGTCCACCTCGACCCGCATGCGAAGGCGGCCGACCACACCCTGCGGGCGGATCCCACGGGCCTCCGCGATCCGATCGGACGGCCCGACGCGTCGCCGCACGATCATCAGGCCGGTCCCGGACCCGATGTCGGCAGCGTCGCCGGTCAGGCTCGCGCGGCGGCGGGCGATGCGGCGGATCGGGCCGCGGACTTCGCCGATCGCACGCGCGATCGTGCTGCCGACTTGGCCGACGACGTCCGCGATCGCCTCGGCGGTGCGGCCGACGAGGCCCGCAACTGGGTCTCCGGCGTCCATCGCGACCACATGCGCCGGATCGACGACGCGGTGGTGCGCGGCAGCGACCGGCTCGATCGCGGTCGCACCGCCGTCGAGCAGTTTGTGACCGAGAACCCGCTGCTGGTCGGCGTCGTCGGCGTCGCCGCGGGCCTGCTTCTCGGCGCGTTGCTCCCGCGTACGCGCCAGGAGGACCGCAACATCGGTCCCTATGCCGACGAGGTCCGCGACCAGGGCCTGCGCTACGCCCGCGAGTTCACCAGCCGTGGCCGCGAGTTCGTCGAGACCGCCCTTGACCCGGACAACATCCAGACCGCGGCGCAGAAGGCCGGCCTCAAGACCGAGCCCACGTATGAGGGCGAAGACCGTACCGCGCACCGGCTCTGAGCCGGCGCGATCGACCCGATCCGAGAGGCGGCACCGCGAGGTGCCGCCTTTCTTCGTTCTCGACCCTCGCGCCGAGAGACGGTAGGCACGCGACCATGAAGACCGCCGATTGCGACATCCTGATCGTTCCGGGCCTGGGCGGCTCGGAAGAGGGCCACTGGCAGGCGCGCTGGGCCGGCCGCATGTCGACCGCCCGCGTGGTCGAGCAGCAGTCCTGGCATGCGCCCGAGCCCGAGGCCTGGTGCGGCCGCGTCGTCGAGGCGGTCGCGGCCGCGATACGGCCCGTCATCCTCATCGCCCACAGCCTCGGCGTCGTCGCCTGCGTCGAGGCGGTGCCGAAGCTTGCCGAAGGACGCGTCGTCGGGGCGCTGTTCGTGGCGCTGCCGGATGTCGAGGAGACGCCGAACCTGCCCGACAGCGTGCGCGCCTTCGCGCCGCTGCCGCGCGCGCCGCTGCCGTTCCCGTCGCTCTTGGTGGCGAGCCGAACCGATCCGTACTGCCGCTACGAGCGCGCGGAGGATTTCGCCGCGGCCTGGGGATCGGCCCTGGTCGACGCCGGCGAATCCGGCCACGTCAACGTCGCGAGCGGCCATGGGCCGTGGCCCGAGGGGCTGATGCGGCTGGCCGGGTTCATGAAGGATCTTTGAGCCCGTCGGCTCGATCGCGCCCGGCGGTTAACCTCTCGTTTACCCAAGCCCGCGCTGATGGGTGCCGGATCACGGGCGATCCGGCCCGCGGGAGATCGACGTGACGCGAAAAGAGCTTCTGGTGCGACTGGACGCCGTGCAGACGGCGCTGGGCGAGCGCGCCCACACCTCCTTCAACAGCTCGATCTTCGGCGACGCCGCGCTGCTCAAGCGCATCGAGGCGTTCGAGGCCCAGCTCGTGGCCGTGGAGAAGCCGAAGGTCGCCGACTACACCGGCAACATGTTCACCCGCATCGCGAACCGCCGCAACGTCGAGGCGGTACAGAAGCGCGCGCAATCCTGAGCATCACGGCTTCGGCTCCGGCTCGGCCGGGCGGAGAAGCTCGCCGGCGACAACCGACAGGCGCGGCGGAGCCTCGCGCACGAACGGCAGCGGGCGGCAGACCGCGAGGGCCGCGAGGCCGAAGCGCGCGGTCATCAGGCCGTTGAGCACGCCCTCGCCGAGCTTGGCCGAGACCCGCGCCGCGATGCCGAGGCCGAGCACCTGCTGAATCATGCTCTCGCCGACCGCCATTCCGCCGGTGACGGTCAGGTGGGCGAAGGCGGCTCTGGCCAGGCGCAGGAAGCCGAGGAAGCCCGGGCGTCCGCCGTAGATCGCCGCGATCCGGCGCAGCAGCCGCACGGCGGAATAGATCACGAACGCCACGTCCACGATTGCCCGCGGGCTGAGCGCGGTCACGCCCGAGACCTGCTTGGCGGCGGTGGCGATGGCATTGCGCGCCTGCCGGTCCAGCGGGCTCAGCAGCTCGTGCTCGGCGAGGCCGATGCGATCGTCGACGTCGAGGATCGCGTCGGCGGAAGCCTCGAGCCGCTGCCGGCCCGCCGCCAACGCCGTTCGATCCGCATAGAAGGCGGCGAGATCCCGAACCACCCCCTGCGCCGCACTGTGATCGCGGGTCGCGATCGCCGCGACGGCGGCCTGGCGCAGGTGCTCGATCTTGCGCTCCCGCCACAGCCCGCGCACCTCGCGCACGATGATCGCCAGGAGAGCGAGGCCGGCGAGCGCCAGGAGCGCGAGCGCGACGCCGCCGAGCCAGGGCGCCGCCTGGAACAGATCGGCGATCAGCCGCTCGACCGACAAGCCGACCCCGAGGGAGACGAGGCCGCCCGCGGCCGACAGCAGCAGGCCGCCCCACGGAACGCCGCGCGACTTCGCCACCGGCACGGGCGTGCCGTCGGCGGCGTCGAGGATCTCGACCGGATCCTCGACGATGCGGACGCCGGTCGGGGCGGCCGGCATCGAAGGGATTCCCTCGACGGCCGGGGGCGCATCGGCGCTGGGGATGCGGAAGGCGCGCGGGCGCTGGGTCGAGCTCACGGCATCGTCCTCGGGGTTCTCGTCAGAGCCGCCATCACGTCAGCCTGTCGCCGATCAAAAACTGCATGGCCCGGTCGAGGCGGATCTGCGGCAGGTGGCCCGGACGCCCCAGCGCGTCGGGCTTGATCGATGGCGGGCGGAATCGCGGGAACCGCAGCGAGCCGGGCTCGACCGCGCCTTCGAGCACCGCCTCCGGGCGGGCGGGGAGATGGCCTGGGAACACCGCGGCCTCGGCCGTCCCGTCGAACACCTCGTCGCCGACCGTCTCGCCGGCCTCCGGCGTCCCGGCGACGGCGCGCAGCACGGCGTCGCCGTCGTGGATCGTGGTCTCGCGGGTGGCGCGGACCGACGCCAGGGCCACGGTGCCGACACGGGCGCCGGCGGCCTCCGTCCGGCGCATGGCGCGCGACACCAGCAGGCGCAGCAGCGCTTCGAGCCGATCGTGGCTGGTCTGGTGCAGGTGGTCTGCCTTCGTCGCGGCGAACACGATCCGGTCGGCCCGCGGTGCGAACAGCCGCGAGAGCAGCGTGTTGCGGCCGATGTTCAGGCTGAGCAGGACGGAATCCAGCGCCTCCTCCAGCTCCGCCAGCGCCGCCGGCCCGGCATCGACGGCGGCCAGCACGTCGACCAGCACGATCTGTCGGTCGACGCGCTGGAAGTGATCGCGGAAGAACGGCACGACGACCTTGGCCTTGTAGGCCTCGAAGCGCCGCTCCATCAGCCCGGCGAGCGTGCCCGGCGCGATCGTCTCGGGCAGCTCGTCGAGCGGGGCGAAGGTCAGGGCCGGCGAGCCGGCGAGGTCGCCCGGCATCAGGAACCGGCCCGGCGGCGTCGTCGCCACCATCTCCGGGCCGGCGCGGAGAGCCGCGAGATAGGCGGTGAAGGCGGCGCTCGCCCGCTCGGCCACCACCTCGTCTAGAGGCCCCGCCGGATCGAGCCCCCTCAGCAT
>NZ_VRUV01000151.1:0-9041 GCF_008039455.1 Methylobacterium sp. WL116 | reverse complement strand
AGGCGCAGCAGCGCGGCGACCCGCTCGGCCGTCGCCGCGCGGCCGGCGACGAGGCCATCGAGCCCGTAGGCGACGTTCCGGCCGACGCTCATGTGCGGGAACAGCGCGTAGGACTGGAACATCATGTTCACCGGCCGGCGATGGGCCGGCAGCGCGGCGAGATCCTGGTCGCCGAGGCGGATCGCGCCCGAGCTCGGCGCCTCGAACCCGGCGATCAGGCGCAGCAGCGTGCTCTTCCCGCACCCCGAAGGCCCGAGCAGGCAGAAGAACTCGGACGCCGCCAGGTCGAGGGAGACGGCGTCGACGGCCGTTCCGGCCCCGAACCGCTTGGTCAGGTTCTCGAGTCGCAGCAGCGGCGCGGACAAGGGCTCAGCCGTCCTCGCGCAGGGCCTCGGCGACCCGGGCCTCCAGCAGGTCCGGCCGGCGGATCACCAGGGCGCCGCGGGTGCGGTCGACGAGGCCCTCTGCCGCCATCACCGTGAACTCGCGGGTCACCTGCTCGCGGCGGCAGCCGATGCGGGCGGCGAGCACGTGGTGGTAGGGCGGCGGCGTCACCACCCGCTCGTCGCCCCCGCCCGCCCGCGGCACCGAGAGCCGCAGCAGCTCGGCATAGAGGCGGTGGCGCAGGTCGAGCAGCGCGTGCTCCATCAGGCGGGTGTTGAGCTCGCGCACGCGCTTGGTCAGCAGGCGGAACAGCCGGTCGGCGATGGCTTCCGAGGCGAACACCATCTGCCGGAACACCGAGGCCGGGACGACGCAGAGCTCGCCGCGGGTCAGCGCCGTGACGTTGGCCGAGCGGCCGACGCCGTCCAGCGCCGACAGCTCCCCGAAGAACGCGCCGCCGCGCATCTCGCCCAGGATCACCTCCTTGCCGGACTGCGTGCGGTTGAGGATGCGCACCTCGCCGGTGGCGAGGAAGTAGACGTCGGTGGAGACGTCGTCGAAGTCGACCAGCACCTCGTTCTCGTCGAAGCGGCGCCAGTGGCAGCGCGTCTCGAAGGGGCCGAGCTCGATGCCCGGCTCCTTGAAGAACGGAATGGTGGAGAGCCGTGCCATCGAAAACCGGTCCCTTCGCGATGCGCCGGGACCGCCGCGCCGCGGACCGTCTGAAAGTCCGCGCGACCGGCCCGACCCGGAGCATCGCGTCGTCGAGCTTGTTGCGGGATCGTGACGACCGGGTCGTCACCGGTCAAGCCGACCGTTGGCGATGGAGGTGGATGGGGCCGCGCCGGACTACGCGAGACTGTGATTTCCCGTTCGCGCCGACGTCGCTTAGGTGAAGGACCGCATTCGGCCTGCGAGGGCGCCCGGGATCCGGAATGCCGCGCCTGTTGCCCCCCGATCGAAGGCCTCCGGCCTCACCGCCCGACCTTTTCGCGCCGGGACGCGCGGCGATTTCGATCCCCCTCGACGCGCGCCACGCCCCGGCCGGTCCCGGTTTCGGCGGTCGTCGGGCGACCCTCGGGGCCGCGTTCACGCTGGCGGGACGCGGGCTTCACACCGGGCGCCGCGCGACCGTGCGCGTCGGCCCGGCCCCGCCCGGGCACGGCATCGTCTTCCGCCGGCGGCTTCACGGCGGGCGAACGGTCGACGTCCCGGCGCTGTGGACCCTGCGCGAGCGCCAGCCTTTGTGCACGGCGTTGCGCTCGCCGGAGGGGCCGCTGGTCCGCACCGTCGAGCACCTGCTCGCCGCGCTCTCGGCCCAGCGCATCGACGAGGCGCTCGTCGAGATCGATGCCGAGGAGCTTCCGATCTTCGACGGCAGCGCGGTGCCCTGGTGCCGCGCGATCCGCGCGGCGGGCCGGATCGAGAATGGCGAGCCGCGCCGCATGATCCGGGTGCTGCGAACCGTCGAGGTGGTGGACGGCCGGCGCACGCTGCGCATCGCGCCGCATGACGGGCTCCACGTCTCCGCCCACCTCGCGCTGGCGCATTTCGGCCCGCTCGACTGGTCCGGCCCGGTCACGCCGGACGTCTTCCTCGCGGAGATCGCGCCGGCGCGCAGCTTCGGGCGCTACTGGCGCGCGATGCTCGGGCGCGCCTACGGCTTCGCGACGCGCAAGCCGTTCCTGCAGGGCTGCGGCGCGCGCTCGGCGGCGATGATCGTGCGCGGGGGGATCGTCGGCGGGATGCGGGTGCCCGACGAGCCGGTGCGCCACCGCGTCCTCGACCTCGTCGGCGACCTCGCGCTCGCCGGCCATCCGATCCTCGGGCGGCTGACGGCGGCCCATACCGGGCACGAGCTCAACCACGCGCTGGTCGCCAAGCTGATGTCCGACCCGACGGCTTGGGACCTGGTCTGAGGCGTCCCACGGCTCAAGCGCATGGCACCGCACGCTTGCCACCGGGCGCCGGTCTCGCCAGAACGCCCCATGCTCCGCGTCAACGACCTCACCCTCCGCATCGGCGAGCGCCTGATCCTCGACGGCGCGAGCTTCTCGATCCCCGACCGCGCCCGCGTCGGCCTCGTCGGCCGCAACGGCGCCGGCAAGACCACCTTGTTCAAGGCGATCCTCGGCGAGTGGCCGGTGGATGCGAGCGCGGTCTCGATGCCCAAGGGCATGCGCATCGGCGCGGTGGCGCAGGAGGCGCCGGCCGGGCCCGAGACGCTCCATGCGGTCGTGCTCGCCGCCGACACCGAGCGCGCGAAGCTCATGGCCGAGGCGGAGGGCGCCGACGGGCTGCGCCGTGCCGAGATCGAGACGCGGCTCGTCGACATCGGCGCGCATTCGGCGCCGGCCCGCGCGGCGGCGATCCTGCACGGCCTCGGCTTCGACGCGGCGGCGCAGAACCGGCCGTGCTCGGACTTCTCGGGCGGCTGGCGGATGCGCGTGGCGCTCGCCGCGGTGCTGTTCTCCGAGCCCGACCTGCTGCTGCTGGACGAGCCGACCAACTACCTCGACATCGAGGGCACGATCTGGCTCTACGACTACCTCGAGCGCTATCCCCGCACCGCGATCATCATCTCCCACGACCGCGACCTGCTCGACGAGTCGGTCGACCACATCCTGCACCTCGACCGCGGCAAGCTGGCGATCTACCGCGGCGGCTACACCTCCTTCGCCAAGCAGCTCTCCGAGAAGCGGATGCTCCAGGCCAAGGCCAAGGTGAAGCAGGATGCCGAGCGGGCGCATCTCCAGAGCTTCATCGACCGGTTCAAGGCCAAGGCGACGAAGGCGCGCCAAGCGCAGTCGCGCGTCAAGAAGCTCGCCAAGATGGTGCCGATCGCCGGGCTGATCGAGGACGACGTGCCGGTGATCCACCTGCCGAGCCCGGAGAAGCCGCTCTCGCCGCCGATCGTGGCGATGGAGCGGGTGGCGGCCGGCTACCCCGACCGCATCGTGCTCTCGGGCCTCAACCTCAGCCTCGCCCCCGACGACCGCGTCGCGCTGCTCGGCGCCAACGGCAACGGCAAGTCGACCTTCTGCAAGCTCATCGGCGGCCGGCTCGACGCGCTGTCCGGCGAGCTGCGCCGCTCCTCGAAGATGAAGGTCGCCTACTTCGCCCAGCATCAGCTCGACGAGCTGCGCCCGGCCGAGAACGCGGTGGCGCACCTGCGCACGCTGATGCCGGACGCCCCCGAGGCGCGGGTGCGCGCCGCCACCGCCCGGCTCGGGTTTCCCGCCAACAAGGCGGACACGCCGGTCTCGCAGCTCTCGGGCGGCGAGAAGGCCCGCCTGCTGATGGGGCTCGCCGCCTTCGAGGGGCCGCACCTGCTGATCCTCGACGAGCCGACCAACCACCTCGACATCGAGAGCCGGCAGGCGCTGGTCGAGGCGATCAACGACTACGAGGGCGCGGTCATCCTGGTCAGCCACGACCGCTTCCTGGTCGAGGCCTGCGCCGACCGGCTCTGGCTGGTCGCCGACGGCTCCGTGAAAACCTTCGACGGCGACATGGACGATTACCGGCGCCTCGTGCTGGCCGGTCCCGAGCGCGACGCCGCCCGCGACGAGGACGCCTCGGGCGGCAAGCAGGCCGAGGCGCGGCGCTCGGCGGTGGAGCGCCGCGCCGCGCTTGCCCCCTTGCGCAAGCGGCTCGAAGGCTTGGAGGCGCGCATGGACAAGCTCACCGCCGCCATCGCCAAGATCGACGCGGCGCTCGGCGACGGCACCGCCTTCCTCCAGAACGCGGCCAAGGCCGGCGAGATCGCGAAGATGCGCGCCGACGCGGTCGCGGCGCTCGGGGCCGCCGAGGAGGAATGGCTCTCGGTGAGCGGGGAGATCGAGGCGGCGGCCTGATCGGCCTTCAGCCCCTGTACAGGCGCAGCCCGCGACAGGATGTCGACGTTCCACGATATGAACCGTCGCCGTGCGGGAGAGCGTCGGCGATCGAGGATGGATGATGCCTGATACGGTCGTGCTCGATGCCATCGCGCCGACGACGCCGGCGGCCGGTGGGCCGGACACGGTCGTCGCCATCCCCGTGCGCAACGAGGCCGAGCGCATCGGCTTCTGCCTTGACGCCCTCGATGCGCAGCAGGGCTTGGCCCCGGGCCGCCTCGGCATCGTGCTCTTCCTCAACAACTGCACGGACGACACCGCCCGCATCGTCGCCGAGCTGGTGCCGCGGCTTTCCGTGCCGGTGCGGGTGATCGAAATGGAATATGCCGGCGCCCATGCCGGCTGGGCCCGGCGCAAGGCGATGGACGCGGCCGCCGGCTGGCTCGGCGGCGCCGGCACCATCCTGTCCACCGACGCCGACAGCCGCGTGCCGCCGGACTGGGTCTTCGCCAACCTGCGCGCGCTCGCGGCCGGCGCCGACGCGGTCGCGGGCCGGGTCGAGCTGATCCCCGAGGAGGCGGCCCTGCTGCCGCCCTCGCTCCCGGCCCGCGGACGCCTGGAAGACGCCTACAGCGCGCTCCTGACCGAGGCGGAGGCGCGGATCGACCCCGATCCCAACGACCCGTGGCCGTGCCACCGCACCACCATCGGCGCGACGCTCGCCGTCAGCCGCGACGCCTACGCCCGGGTCGGCGGCATGCCGGAGATCGCCCTCGGCGAGGACGGCGCCTTCGTCGCCCGCCTCCTCGCGCACGGGTTCCGGGTCCGCCACGACCCGGCGGTGATGGTGTTCATCTCCGCCCGCCTCACCGGCCGGGCGCCGGGCGGGGTTGCCGACACCATCCGCTCCCGCTGCGAGGATCCCGGCGCGCTCTGCGACGCGCGACTCGAACCGGTGCCGCGCGCGCTCCATCGCTACCTCTGGCGCCGCCGCCTGCGCCGGCTCCATGCCTCCGGCCGGCTCGGGGCGAGCACGGCCTGGGCGCGCCGCCTCGGCATCCCGGCGGACGAGGCGGCGCGGATCGCCGCCCTCCCCCTTGTCGGCCAGGTCGTCGCGGAGGCCGAGCGCGCCAGCCCGAAGCTGAAGCACGCGCCGCTGAGCGTCCCGCGACTGCCCGGCCAGATCCGGCTCGCGAAGGCGGTGCTGCCGGTCGTGCGGGCGTTCGCATCGGTTCGGGACCGATGGGAGGGGCCAGTGGCTGTCGCGGCGTCGACATCGGCAGGGGCGGTCACGCGGGCCATGCCCTGAACCAGGTAAGGCGCCGGTCCCCTCTCCCGGTGGCCTCAGGCCCGCGCCGGCGCGGGCGCCGGCGACTTCGCCTTTCCGAGCCCCAGCACCAGGGCGCAGCCGATGGCGGAGAGGATCACCAGCGGCATCAGCCCCAGCGGGTAGCTTCCCGTCGCGTCCTTGATGACGCCGAGGAGGTAGGTGCCGAGGAACCCGCCGATGTTGCCGATGGCGTTGATCTGGGCGATGCCGGCCGCGGCCGCGCCCGCCGAGAGCCATTCGGTCGAGAGCGCCCAGAACGGGCCCTTCACGGTGTAGGTCGCGGTGATGGCGAGGCACAGGATCAGGATCGTCGGCCATAGCTGGCTCGTCAGCACGGACGCGGCGAGGCTGGCGGCCAGCAGCCCGAGCGGCAGCGCGGTGTGCCAGACGCGCTCGCGCCGCCTGTCCGAGGACCGCCCCCAGACGATCATCAGCACCGAGGCGATGCCGAAGGGGATCGCGTTCAGCAGCCCGGTCTCGAGGTTGGTCAGGCCGAAGGACTTGATGATCTGCGGTTGCCACAGCGACAGGCACTGGCTCGCCCCGGAGGCGCCGGCGTAGATCAGCGAGGCGGCGAGCACGTAGCGGTTGGTCATCACCTGCCGGAGCGAGAGGTGGCCGGCGGGCCTCCCCGCGCCCTCCACCACCGAGGCCCGGTCGTCCGCCAGGCGCTCGGTGAGCCAGGCGCGCTGCTGCGGCGTCAGCCAGCTCGCGCGGGCGGGGCCGTCCGGCAGCAGGACGAAGGCGAGGATGCCGAGCAGCACCGCCGGCACCGCCTCGATCAGGAACAGCCACTGCCAGCCGCGGAAGCCGAGCATCCCGTCGGTGCCGAGCAGCCAGGCCGAGAGCGGCGACCCGAGGAAGCTCGAGATCGGGATCGCGACCATGAAGATCGCCACGATCCGCCCGCGATAGGCGCGCGGGTACCAGTAGGTCAGGTAGAGGATCACGCCGGGGAAGAACCCGGCCTCGGCCGCCCCGAGCAGCAGGCGCACCGCGTAGAACGAGACCGGGCCCATGACGAAGGCCATCCCGGCCGAGACGAGCCCCCAGGTGATCATGATCCGCGCGAGCCAGATGCGGGCGCCGAAGCGCTCCATCGCGACGTTGCTCGGCACCTCGCACAGCACGTAGGACACGTAGAACAGGCCGCCGCCGAGGCCGAACTGCGCCGGCGACAGGCCGATGTCCTGGTTCATCTGCAGGGCGGCGAAGCCCGCGTTCACCCGGTTGACGAAGGCGACGAAGTAGGCCAGCATCAGGAACGGCAGGATGCGCCACGTCACCGTGCGCAGGGTGGCGCGCTCGATCGCGCCGATCTCCGCCTGAGCCATGGTCCGTCACTCCCTCGCGTCGCCGGCGCATCCGGCGTTCCACGAACCCGGCACCCCTCGGCCGGGGACGATCGCGACACCGCCGCCCCCCTGTCAACGGCTGCCGGGTGCGGCGCCGCGGGCGCGATGCGACGGCGAGGCACCAGGCGGCGCCAGGCAACGTTCCGCCCGCTCATCCCGTTGTCGGGACGACCGATCCGTCCCGAGACGAGGCGCAAGGCGATGGCGACGAGCCCCGACGGCTTACCCCCTGCCCTTCCCGGGCGGCGGGAGGTAATCGACACGGCGGCTGGCCGGGTGAGCGTCTACGGCTCGGCCGAGGCCGAAGGGGTGCCGCTGCTGCTGATCCACTCGATCAACGCCGCCGCCAACGCCTACGAGGTCCGCCCGCTCTACCTGCATGCGCAGGGACGACGCCCGGTCTACGCCCTCGACCTGCCGGGCTTCGGCTTCTCCGAACGTTCGCGCCGGCTCTACACTCCACGGGTGATGGCGGACGCGATCCACGCCGTCGCCGACGCGATCGCGCGCCGGCACGGCGGCGTCCGCATCGACGCGATCGCGCTCTCGCTCTCGGCCTCCTACCTCGCCCGCGCCGTGGTCGAGCGGCCGGAGGCCTATCGTTCGATCGGCCTGATCAGCCCGACCGGGTTCGACCGGCGCCTCTCCGGGCGCGGGCCGGCGGGCGGCGACCGCGGCAGCCCGCGCGTCCGTGCGATCGTCGATTCGCGCCTCCTCGGGCCGGCGCTGTTCGCCCTCCTCGTCAGCCGCCCGAGCATGCGCTTCTTCCTGCAGAAGACCTTCGGCTCGAAGCGGATCGACGAGGGGCTGTTCGCCTACGACTACCACTCGGCCCACCAGCCCGGGGCGCGGCACGCGCCCTACTGTTTCGTGGCCGGCCACCTGTTCCCGACCGACGCCACCACGCTCTACGAGGCGCTGACGTTCCCGGTGCTGATGCTCCACGGCAGCCGCGGCGACTTCGTCGACTTCCGCGACGCGCCGCGCTTCGCCGCCCGGCCGAACTGGACGATCCGGGCCCTGCCGACCGGGGCCTTCCCGCATTTCGAGGACCCGGCGACGGTGACGGGGCTCTTCGACGGGTTCTTCGCCGGCCTCGCCTGACCACTCAGGCCGCGGCGACGCGATAGCGGAGCCAGACCACCCCGCCGGACAGGGTCTCGCAGGATCTCAGCTCGAGCCGGCGCTTGGCCCCGAGCGAGTCGGCCTCGGTGCCGTCGACGTCGAACACCGCGGGCGTGCCGCGAAGGCCGTCGACGGCCGGGGCGAGCAGCAGGCTGAGCTCGTCGATCACGCCGGCCCGCAGCATCGAGCCGTTGAGGCCGCCGCCGCCCTCGACCAGGAGGCGGGCGATGCCGAACAGGCGGCCGAGCTTCTCCACCGCCAGCGCGAAGTCGATCGTCTCGGTGCCGGCGAACAGGTAGGATTGCCCGCCCGCCCGCAGGCGTCTCAGATGCGCGTCGGGGACGGCCTCGGTCAGGACCACCACCACGTGATCGCCGGTGATCTCGTTCCGCGCGCCCCAGTCGAGGCGACCCTTCGCGTCGAGGGCCACCGCGTAGCCGGACGCGTCGCGCCGGGCGACGTGGTCCTCGCGCGGCACCGGGCCGTCATCGGCGGGCGGGGCGGCGAGCGGCGTGGCGCTGTCGGCGTAGCCCTGCATGGTGACGCGGCCGCACATCCAGGCATCGCCGTCGAGGCGCGCGTGCACCGTCTCGTAATGGCCGTCGGCGTCGATCCCCCAGCGGCGGGTCTTGATCCGCCCGTCGACGGAGCTGGTCATGTGGCAGATCACGTGCGGTCTGGCGGTCTCGGCCATCGTCGGGTCTCCTGCGGACGGGTCGCCGCTGGAACTAGCCCGCGACGGCCCTTCGCACAGGGGCCGCTCAGCTGACGCGCCAGCGTGATTCGAAGCCGATCAGGCGCGCCGCGCCCAACGCGGCGCTCTCGGCGCACTCGGCCGGGATCCGGCGCCACGCCGGAGGCCTGCGGAAATCGAAGCGGCGCATCGTCTCGCGCATCAGAAGCGCGATCTGCGCCTCGGTCTCCGGCGGGATCGGCCGCCCGGCCCACTCGTTCGGCGCCCGTGCCGGCGCCGCGGCGACGACTCGATCCCACGGCAGGCCCCAGGCG
>NZ_VRUV01000150.1:0-9055 GCF_008039455.1 Methylobacterium sp. WL116 | reverse complement strand
GGCCTCGTGGGCCCGCAGATGGGTAAAAGAGCCAGCCCCCGTCCACGGGCGGGCCGACGCAGGCGGCCCGCCCTTGAACGGGGCGGGCCGCCGCCGATCTTAAGGCGGCCATCGAACCGCCGGCCGCCGATCGGCGGCACCCGACAGCACCGGAAACGCGTTCTTGAAGAGGTCGATCATGCACCCCGCCGCGAGCGCGCCCGCGCATCCCCTCGCCCGGTTCCGCCGCTCCGCGCGGTCCGTCGCCGCCGCGATCCTGATCGCATCCTCGTCCGTGGCGATGCCGGCCTATGCCAAGGGGCCGGATTCGCTCGCCGACCTCGCGGAGAAGGTCGACGACGCAGTGGTCAACATCTCGGCGTCGACCACCGTCGAAGCGCGCCCCGGCAACCGCGCCGGCCCGCAGCTGCCGCCCGGGACCCCGTTCGAGGACTTGTTCGAGGAATTCTTCAACAAGCGCGGCGGGCGCGGCGGACCGGAGCAGCGCGGCGAGAGCGACAACCCGCGCCAGCAGCGCAAGTCGAGCTCGCTCGGCTCCGGCTTCATCATCGACGCGTCCGGGATCGTGGTGACGAACAACCACGTCATCGGCGACGCCAACGACATCCAGGTGATCCTGCACGACGGCACGAAGCTGAAGGCCGAGATCATCGGCAAGGATTCCAAGATCGACCTCGCCGTGCTGCGCGTGAAGCCGACGGCCGAGCGCCCGCTGAAGGCGGTGCCGTTCGGCGATTCGGACAAGATGCGCGCCGGCGACTGGGTCATCGCGATCGGCAACCCGTTCGGCCTCGGCGGCTCGGTGTCGGCCGGCATCGTCTCGGCGCGCGGCCGCAACATCGAGTCCGGTCCCTACGACAACTACCTGCAGACCGATGCGGCCATCAACAAGGGCAATTCGGGCGGCCCGCTGTTCAACATGGACGGCGAGGTGATCGGCATCAACACGGCGATCCTGTCGCCGACCGGCGGCTCCGTCGGCATCGGCTTCGCCGTCCCGTCGAGCTCGGCCAAGCCGGTGATCGACCAGCTCCGCGAGTTCGGCGAGGTCCGTCGCGGCTGGCTCGGCGTGCGCATCCAGAACGTGGACGACGCCACCGCCGAAGCGCTCGGGCTGAAGGGGGGCGCCAAGGGCGCGCTGATCGCCGGCGTCGACGAGAAGGGGCCGGCCAAGACCTCGGGCCTCGAGGTCGGCGACGTGATCGTCAAGTTCAACGGCACGGCGGTGAAGGCCTCGAGCGACCTGCCGCGCATCGTCGCCTCGACCCCGGTCGGGCAGAAGGTCGACGTCGTCGTCGTCCGGAAGGGTGAGGAGAGCACCAAGGCCGTGACGCTCGGCCGTCTCGAGGACAGCGACAAGCCGCAGCTCGCCAACCTTCGCCAGCCCGAGGCCGAGAGCGCCACGCGTCAGGCGCTCGGCCTCAACCTCTCGGGCCTTACCGACGAGCTTCGCCGGAAGTACAGCATCAAGGACGGCGTGAAGGGCGTGGTCGTCACCCGCGTCGACCCGAACTCGACCGCGGCCGACAAGCGCATCCAGCCGGGCGAAGTCATCGTCGAGGTCGGGCAGGAGGCGGTCAACACGCCGGCCGACGTGACCAAGCGCGTCGAGGCTCTTCGCAAGGATTCCCGCAAGTCGGTGCTTCTGCTGGTCGCCAGCGCGACTGGCGACGTCCGGTTCGTGGCGATCGGCCTGGACTGACCTTTTCGCGAAGATAACGGCACGAACCGACGCCGCCGCCTGATCCGGGCGGCGGCGTTCTTTTTGGTGGCGGACGAAAGCTGGCGGATGCCTTGCCCGCAAGGACCGAACCCGTCACCCTTCGCATCCGGCGGATGCCCGCGCGCGAGTCGGCCGCCCCCGTGAACGCCATCGCCTTCGATACGTTGAAGTTCGCGCGCAACCTGCACGAGAAGGCTCACCTCACGCCGGAGCAGGCGGAGGGGATGGCGGACGCCATGTCCGAGGTGTTCGCCAGCGGCATTCCGACCAAGACCGACATCGCGGATGTCCGGCACGACATCGAAGCGTTCCGCGTGACGACGCAGGCCGACATCGTCGCGGTCCGACATGACATCGATGCGCTGCGCTTCTCGACGAAGGCGGACATCGATGCCCTGCGTCTAGCAACCCGCGTGGACATTGCGACGGCGAAGTCCGACATCATCAAGTGGATGTTCGGGATGATCGGGTTCCAGACGGTCGCGATCCTCGGCGCGGTCGTCGCGCTCGTCCGCAGCCTGCACTGACGGCGGTCAGGCGACGAACTCGCTCGCCATGTAGCCCTGCAGGTAGAGCAGCGCGCTCAGGTCGCCGTGCTCGATCCGGGCGCGCGCCGCGGCGGCCACAGCCGGCTTCGCGCGAAACGCCACGCCGAGGCCCGCTTCGCCGAGCATGTCGAGGTCGTTGGCCCCGTCGCCGACCGCCATCGTCTCCGCAACGTCCAGTCCGAGGCCATCGCGGAGCGCGATCAGCGTCGCGCGCTTCTCGGCACGCCCGACGATCGGGTCGTCCACCATGCCGGTCAGGCGCCCGTCCGAGAGACCGAGCCGGTTGGCGTGATGCTCGTCGAAGCCGAGCGCTTCGGCGATCGGCCCGGTGAACAGCGTGAAGCCGCCCGACACCAGGCAGGTGCGTGCGCCGTGCGCCTTCATCGTGTGCACGAGCGTGCGACCGCCCGGCGTCAGGGTCAGCCGGTCGCGGATCAGCGCGTCGACGACGCCGGCCGACACGTCGCGAAGCAGGGCGACGCGCTGGCGCAGAGCGGGCTCGAAGGCGATCTCGCCGCGCATCGCGCGCTCGGTGATCGCCGAGACCTGCTGCTTCAGGCCGATCGTGTCGGCGAGCTCGTCGATGCATTCCTGCTCGATCATGGTCGAGTCCATGTCCGCGAGGAACAGGCGCCTGCGCCGGTGGGCGTCCGCCGGCAGCACCGCGACGTCGATCGGCTCGCCCGCGAGCGCCGTCCGCAACCGCGCGGTGAACGCCGGCGCGGCGACCGCAGCCCCCGGCACCAGCAACTCGGCGGCGACCTCGCCGTGCAGGATGCGCGGCTGATGCTCGGTCGCGAGAACCAGGCGCGCCTCAGCCAGCACCGCATCGGTGATGGCGGGGCGGGCCTCGTTTGCTATCAGGGTCGCGACAAGGGTCATCGGAGCCGACGATTTCGTGTTGCCGCTTTCAAGTGCGTCGTCGCAGGGGCGGCCGGAGGCGATCCTCATTGCAGGGCCGACCGCGTCGGGCAAGTCGGCGCTCGCGACGGCGCTGACGCTCCGTCACGGCGGGATCGTCGTCAACACCGACTCGATGCAGGTCTACGCCGACCTGCGCATCCTCTCGGCGCGACCGGATCGGGCGGAGGAGGCAAGCGTCGCGCATCGCCTCTATGGGCATGTCGACGGGGCGGTGAACTACTCTGCCGGGCATTTCGCGCGGGACGCCGCGTCGCTGCTGGCCGGTCTCGACGGGCGACTGCCCGTCTTCGTCGGCGGAACCGGGCTGTACTTCCGCAGCCTGGAGGAGGGCCTGTCCGACCTCCCGCCGGTGCCGGAGGCCGTGCGCGCCGCGATCCGCTCCGAGAGCGAGGGCCGCCCGACCGAGGCGCTGCACGCCGATCTCGCCGAACGCGACCCCGCCGGCGCCACCCTGTTGCGGCCGAGCGACCGCGCCCGGGTCATGCGCGCGCTCGAGATCCTCGCCGCCACCGGCCGGCCGATCGCCGCGTTCCACGGGCCACGCGTGCCCGGTCCGCTCGCGGGGCGAAGGCTGCTGAAGATCTTCCTGGCGCCCGAGCGCGAGCTGCTGCG
Organism: Methylobacterium sp. WL116; assembly: GCF_008039455.1. Taxonomy (NCBI): domain Bacteria; kingdom Pseudomonadati; phylum Pseudomonadota; class Alphaproteobacteria; order Hyphomicrobiales; family Methylobacteriaceae; genus Methylobacterium; species Methylobacterium sp. WL116. The sequence continues at coordinate 5,248 of NZ_VRUV01000150.1, read as the reverse complement.
CGCCCGCATCGACGCGCGCTTCCGCACGATGATGCAGCGGGGCGCCCTCGACGAGGTCGCGGTGCTGCGCGAGCGCCGCCTCGACCCGCTGCTGCCGGTGATGCGCGCCCACGGGGTGCCCGGCCTGATCGCGCATCTCGACGGCGCGATCGGGCTGGAGGAGGCGATCGTGCGCGGGCAGGCCGACACCCGCCGCTACGCCAAGCGCCAGTTCACCTGGTTCCGCCACCAGATGGGAGCGGAGTGGCGCTGGCTGGCGCCCGAGGCGGCGATGGCGGAAATCGGCTGAGGGATCTCAGCGCTCCAGGCGCGCGACGAGGCTCGACGTGTCCCAGCGGTTGCCGCCCATGGCCTGGATGTCGGCGTAGAACTGGTCGACGAGGGCCGAGACCGGGAGCTTGGCGCCGTTGCGGCGCGCTTCGTCGAGCAGGATGCCGAGGTCCTTGCGCATCCAGTCGACGGCGAAGCCGAAATCGAACTTCCCCGCGTTCATGGTCGAGCCGCGGTTCTCCATCTGCCAGGAGCCGGCGGCCCCCTTCGAGATCACGGAAAGCACCGCCTCCACGTCGAGCCCCGCCTTCTTGGCGAAGTGCACGCCCTCGGACAGCCCCTGGACGAGGCCGGCGATGCAGATCTGATTGACCATCTTGGTGAGCTGGCCCGCCCCGACCGGCCCCATCAGCCGGCAGGCGCGCGCATAGGCGCCGATCGCGCTCTCGACCTTGTCGTAGCAGCCCTGGCCGCCGCCGCACATCACGGTGAGCATGCCGTTCTCGGCGCCGGCCTGGCCGCCGGAGACCGGGGCGTCGATGAAGCCCAGCCCCTTCGCGGTCGCGGCCTCGGCAAGCTCGCGGGCCACCTCGGCCGAGGCGGTGGTGTGATCGACGAAGATCGCACCGGCCTCCATGCCGGCGAGCGCGCCGTCCGGACCGAGCACGACGCCGCGCAGGTCGTCGTCGTTGCCGACGCAGGCGAAGACGATCTCTGCGCCCTCGGAAGCCTCGCGCGGCGTCGGCGCATGCGCGCCGCCGTTGGCCGCCACCCACGCCTCGGCCTTGGCGGCCGTGCGGTTGTAGACGGTGACCGAGTGGCCCTTCTTGACCAGGTGTCCGGCCATCGGGGCGCCCATGACGCCGAGCCCCAGGAACGCGACCTTCGCCATCATCCGTCTCCGTCTCGTGTGCTGCTGGAGCGGTCTAGGTATCGCGCACCGCAGCGTCAAACCGCGGCGCCGACGATGCGAAGCGGATCGCGACAACGCCGCGCGGTTGTCCACTCGCTGCCGCGATGGGGATTTTCCTCAATCCAAAATTGCGGCATCACGCGCGGGATCGTCGGCCCCCGAGTGCCGGCTTCGGGAGTGGAACGATGGGCGCGATCGGTAGGCATGGCCCCTGGGCCCTGGTCGGTGCGTTGGGGGCGGCGGCGCTCGCCATCGTCGCCGTCGAGCGCGGCGAAGCGGTGAACGCGCTCTGGCTCGTCGTCGCGGCGGTCTGCGTCTACCTCATCGCCTATCGCTACTACGCGCTGTTCATCGCCGAGAAGGTGATGCGGCTCGATCCCAAGCGCGAGACGCCGGCCGTCCTCCACAACGACGGGCTCGACTACGTCCCGACGAACAAGAGCGTCCTGTTCGGCCACCACTTCGCGGCGATCGCCGGTGCCGGTCCCCTCGTCGGCCCGGTGCTGGCCGCGCAGATGGGCTACCTGCCCGGCCTGCTCTGGATCCTCGCCGGCGTCGTGCTCGCCGGCGCGGTGCAGGACTTCATGGTCCTGTTCGTCTCGATGCGGCGCGACGGGCGCTCGCTCGGCGAGCTGATCCGCACCGAGCTCGGCACCGTCCCGGGCATCATCGCGCTGTTCGGCACGTTCCTGATCATGGTGATCCTGCTGGCGGTGCTCGCGCTCATCGTCGTCAAGGCGCTGGCCGAGAGCCCGTGGGGCACCTTCACCGTGATGTCGACGATCCCGATCGCGATGCTGATGGGCGTCTACACCCGCTACATCCGCCCCGGCCGCATCGGCGAGGTCTCGATCCTCGGCTTCGTCCTGCTGATGGCGGCGATCTTCGGTGGCGGCGCGATCGCCGACAGCCCGGTCTGGGGCCCGGCCTTCACCTTCACCGGGACGCAGCTTTGCTGGATGCTGATCGGCTACGGCTTCGTCGCCTCGATCCTGCCGGTCTGGCTCCTGCTGGCCCCGCGCGACTACCTCTCGACCTTCCTGAAGATCGGCACGATCGTCGGCCTCGCGCTGGGCATCGCCTTCGTCGCCCCGCACATGCAGATGCCGGCGGTGACCAAGTTCGTGGACGGCACCGGGCCGGTCTGGGCGGGCCAGCTCTTCCCGTTCCTGTTCATCACCATCGCCTGCGGCTCGGTCTCGGGCTTCCACGCGCTGATCGCCTCGGGCACCACGCCGAAGCTGATCGCCAGCGAGGCGGATGCGCGCTTCATCGGCTACGGCGGCATGCTGATGGAGAGCTTCGTCGCGGTGATGGCGCTGGTCTCGGCCACCGTCATCGATCCGGGCGTGTACTTCACGATGAACGCGCCGGTCGCGCTCCTCGGCACGACGCCGGAGACCGCCGCCGCCGCGGTGACGAAGCTCGGCTTCCCGACCACGCCCGAGGTGATCGCTCAGACCGCCAGCGATGTCGGCGAGCGCACCATCGTCGCGCGGGCCGGCGGCGCGCCGACCCTCGCCGTCGGCATGGCGCACATCATCTCCAGCGCCATCGGCGGCAAGGCGATGATGGCGTTCTGGTATCACTTCGCGATCCTGTTCGAGGCGCTGTTCATCCTCACCGCGGTCGATGCGGGGACCCGCGCCTGCCGCTTCATGGTGCAGGACCTAGTCGGGCTGGCGGTGCCGTCGTTCAAGCAGACCAACGCCTGGGTGCCGAGCATCCTGGCGACGGCCATCGCGGTCGGCGCCTGGGGCTACTTTCTCTACCAGGGCGTGACCGACCCGCTCGGCGGCATCAACACGCTGTGGCCGCTGTTCGGCATCTCGAACCAGATGCTGGCCGCCGTGGCGCTGACGCTGTGCACGGTGGTGATCTTCAAGATGAAGCGCGAGCGCTATGCGTTCGTGACGATCATCCCGACCGCGTGGCTGTGCATCTGCACCCTCACTGCGGGCTGGCAGAAGATCTTCTCCGCCGACCCGAAGATCGGGTTCCTCGCCCATGCCGAGCGCTACGCGGGCGCGCTGGCGGAAGGCAAGGTGCTGGCGCCGGCCAAGGACCTCGGCCAGATGGGTCAGATCGTGCTGAACGACCGGATCGACGCGGTGCTCGCCGGGCTGTTCATCGGCCTCGTCGTGGCGATCGCCTGGTTCGGCATCGCCGCCTGCGTCAAGGCGCTGCGCACCGACCGCTGGACGGCCCTCGAGAGCGAAGCCCGCATCGTCGCGGCGGAGTAGGGCCGATGGAGGCCGCCCCGCAGAACCTGCGCGACCGCTGGAAGGCCCTGTCCAAGTGCTTCTGCGACGGCGCGCGGCTGATGGTGGGGCAGGGCGATTACGCGGCCTATGCCGCCCACGCCGCGCGGACGCATCCCGACCAGGCGCCGATGACCGAGATCGAGTTCTTCCGCCATCGGGAGAACGCGCGGTTCGGTGTCGGCAACACCAACGGATTTCGCTGCTGTTGACCATGCGACGGCGTGACGGACGTATCGTTCGAGGATGCGGCCCGGTCGCGGGCGGGAAACGCTTGACTCCGAACGGGCATTTCCCGTGAGTCAGGCGAGTGCGAGGTAGGCAATGAGCATCTTCCAGGACGCCATTCTGCGGTTCGGCCGGACGATCATGTCCTATGCCGGCGACGGCCTGTTTCTTGCTGCCGCGGTCTCGGCCGCGGCCAACGTGACGATCGCCGACGGCGACGTCGACGAGGAGGAGGTCGAGTCGGCGATCTCGGGCATGCGCGCCAACCCGATCCTCCAGAAATCCTACGACACCCTGCGGATCGAGCAGGAGCTGTACGAGGGCATCGCCCGCGCCAAGACCCGCGCCGGGCGGATCGAGAACCTGCGCCACGTCGCGGCCATCGCCGACCGGCCGCTCGACCAGCGCCAGGACATCTTCCTGATCGCCGCCGACGTTGCCGATTTCGGCGGCATCAGCGAGGTCGAGCACAAGGCGCTCGACGAGATCGCCGCCGCCCTCCAGATCGAGAAATCGGCCCTGCTGCGCTGACCGGCCGTCGATCGCAGGCCCGGAAGGGGATCCATGTCGCGGACCGGACAGGTTGCCTTCGACACCCGGCTCCGCGGCCTCACCGGGCTCGCGATCGTCGGGTTCCTGCTCTCGCTCGTCACCTTCGGCGTCTACCGCTTCTGGTACATGACCGACCTGCGGCGCTTTTTCTGGAGCCGCACCGTCGTCGACGGCAGCCCGGCGGATTACACCGGCACCGGGCGCGAGCTCTTTCTCGGCTTCCTCGCGGCCCTCGGGCTGCTGATCGTGATCTATGTCGGGCTGTTCGGCCTGGCGATCGCGCTGCCGAGCCTGGCGCCATACTCGGCGATCCTGTCCTTCGTCATCTTGTTCCTGCTCGGGCAGTTCGCGATCTACCGCGGGCGCCGCTACCGGGCGATGCGGACGCTGTGGCGCGGCATCCGCCTCGGCCAGGACGGCTCGGGCCTCGCCTATGCCGGCCGGGCCGCCCTGTGGTGGGCGCTGACGCTGGCGACGCTGGGCCTCGCCTTCCCGTTCATGCGCGCCGGCCTCGAGCGCTACCGCATCGCCCACACCCTGATCGGCACCAGCCGGATGGCGTCCGACGCGCGCGGGCGCGCGCTCTTCGGGCCTTGGCTGCTGTTCTACGCGGTGGCGCTCGGCCCGGTGCTCGCCCTGCTGCTGGCGTTGATCGCCGCCAACGACTTCGTCCCGCCGATCGACCTGATGCTGCCCAAGCCCGGTGGCAAGGGCGGCGATCTCATCCTCAACCCCGCCTATGCCGGCACCCGGATCGCAACCCTCGCCGTCGCGCTCGGGATCACCGCCGGCTGCTGCCTGCCCCTCTCGCTCCTGCTGGTACCGTTCTATCGGGCGCGCGAGACGCGGGTCTTCATGAACGCGGCGCGCCTCGGGCCGGTCCGCCTCGTCTCGACGCTCCGGGCGCGGCAATTCTACTGGCCCTACCTCGTCTACGCGCTGTCGCTTCTAGGCTTCGTCGTGGTGGTTGGCCTGATCGCGCTGCTCGCCGGCCTCGCCGCGCGGGCCGCGGGCGGCGACGGGC